>CAMKNF010000094.1 GCA_946414115.1 uncultured Ruminococcus sp.
CCACCGAGATCTACACTCTTTCCCTACACGACGCTCTTCCGATCTGCAAGGCTTCTGAATATTCCTATTACTGTTTTCGAAACAAATATTTTCACTGTAGCCGACAAAACGGAAAAATCCCCCTGTTACTTATGCGCAAGAATGAGGAGAGGACACCTTTACAAAAAGGCACAGGATTTAGGGTGCAATAAAATTGCACTCGGACATCATTTTAACGACGTAATTGAAACCACCCTGCTCGGAATGTTCTACGGCTCACAGCTTCAGTCAATGCCGCCGAAGCTTCACAGCACAAACTTTAAGGGAATGGAGCTTATCCGTCCTATGTACTGTATTCACGAGGACGCAATAATCGCATGGCAAAAGTACAACGAGCTTGAGTTTATTCAGTGCGCCTGCCGATTTACCGAGAATTGCGAAAACGGAACGGGCGACTCAAAACGTCAGGAGATTAAACAGCTTATAAAGGAGCTTAAAAAGACGAACCCGAATATTGAAAAGAGCATTTTCAACAGTATTCATTCCGTCTGCCTTGACACAATGGTGGGGTATAAGTCAAACGGAGTTGAGCACAGCTTTCTTGATAGTTATGATGAAATAAATTAAAAAAACAGGGACGGCAAAAACCGTCCCTGAAATATTTTTAGATATAAATTATTTATTCAGCCTGAATTTTTACGAACTGTTCCTGCATATAAGCGTATACATCGTCGGGAACATTTGTAAATACATAGCATTTGTCAAGGTATTCGTCACTCGGGAAGATAAGCTCGCTCTGCTTCATATCCTCGTCAAGGTACTCGTCATATGCTTTCTGATTCGGTGTTGCGTAATTGAGATATTTGCAGTTATCTGCCGCAACCTCAGGCTTCTGCATAAAGTTGATAAACTTCTCTGCGTTTTCCTTGTTCTTACTGCATTTCGGAATACACATTGCGTCATAGAAAAGGTTTGCTCCGTCCTCGGGCATTGCATAGTCAAGATCCTCGTTTGCGTCCATCATTGTCACAACGTCGCCTGCATAGTAGGGCGCAATTGCCGCCTGACTTTTTTCCATTTCGGTAAATACCTGATCCATTACGTACTTTTTAAGTAACGGCTTCTGCTTTGCAAGCTTTTCAGCCGCCTTGTCAACGTCTTCCTTTGTGCAGTTTGCAGGGTTTATTCCGCAAAGCTGCATTGCAATTGCCATTGCGTCACGGCTGTTGTTGAACTGAAGAATCTGACCCTTAAGGCTTTCATCCCAGAGTGCGTCCCACGAGGTAGGCTTTTTGCTTACCTTTGTCTTGTCATAAACCATTGCGGTAACGCCCCAGCTGTAGCAGACTGTGTATTTTCCCTCGGGGTCGCAGTCAAGCTTCTTAAAGCGATCCATAATGTTTTCATAATTCGGAATGTTGTCAAAATCAAGTTCAAGCAGCATATCCTCTTCGATGAGCTTACTTATCATATAGTCCGACGGAATAATAACATCGTAGCTTACGTTGCTGTTTTTCAGCATATTGTAAAGCTCTTCGTTCGTTTCATAGGTGGTGTAGTTTACCTTGATTCCCGTTTCGCTCTCAAATTCGTCGATAACGTCCATAAGGTCGTCCTCACCGTTCGAGATATACTCGCCCCAGTTGTAGACGTTCACTTCACCGGCGCTACTGCTGTTGCCGCAGCCCGAAAAACAGGCTGCAAACGACGCTGTCATTAATACAGCAAGGATAATACTGATTGTTCTTTTCATTTCTCAATCTCCCTTAAAAAATTTTTATTAATCACGTCTTTTGTGATTTTACCTTTTCCTCGTGCCTTTCACGCAGATTAATGATAATCATTATGATAAGCACCGCAAGAAACAGCAAAGCCGAAAGAGCGTTGATTTTCGGTGAAATTCTCCTGTGCGTCATTGAGTAAATTTCAATCGACAGGTTCTGGAACTTTGCACCCCTCGTAAAGTAGGTGATGATAAAGTCGTCAAGTGAATAGGTGAAACTCATAAGCAGTCCCGAGAAAATGCCGGGCATAAGCTCGTGAATAATAACTTTGTAGAAAGCCTGCCACTGGTTGCACCCAAGGTCGAGTGCGGCGCCATAAATACTGCTGTCCATTCGCCTTATTCTCGGCATAACGTTCAGTACTACGAACGGTACGCAAAAGCAGATATGCGAAATAAGCACAGTAACAAAGCCCATTTCAAAGTTGAACATAACGCCGAGGAACGTAAACAACAGCATAAGCGAAACGCCCATTACGATGTCGGGACTGATAATCGGAATGTTAGACGCATTCTGAATCAGCACACGCTTTTTGCCCTTGAAGTTGTTGATTCCGATTGCGGCGGCTGTGCCGAGAATCGTGGCAAAAAATGAAGCGAGTACGGCAATTATAATTGTATTGCCGAGAGCGTTCATAATATTATCGTCTTTAAAAAGCTGTTCATACCATTTAAGCGAAAATCCCTTCCATACTGTACTTTTGCCCTTGTTGAAGGAGTAGAAAATCAGTACGGCAATAGGCGCATAAAGAAAAACCATAATAAGCGCAATATAGATTTTTGAAAGTATGCCGCTTTTTTTATTTGTCTTTTTCACGCAATCGCCTCCTCATCACCAAAGAAATTCATAAGAATGAGGAACACGAAGATAAACACCATAAGAATGAGCGAAATAGCCGAGCCGGTGTTCTGGTCCGTCCAGAAGATTTTGTCGATAATATCGCCTATCATAATGTCATCTGTTCCGCCTAAATACTGCGAAACGAGGAAGGTGCTGGCACTCGGTACAAATACCATTGTAATACCCGAGATTACTCCGGGAATACTCAACGGAAAAATTACCTTTCTGAAAACAGCAAGACTGTTTGAGCCTAAATCCTGCGCCGCTTCAATAAGACCGCCGTCAATTTTGCTCATAACCGTGTAAATCGGAAGCACCATAAACGGCAGATATTCGTAAACCATACCAAGCACAACCGCACCTGTGTTGCCGATATATGTTGCGTGTATTCCGAGCATTGAAAGCAGCATATCAATCGGACCGTTATCCTGCAGCAGTGTAACCCATGCGTAAATTCTCAAAAGAAAGTTCATCCACATCGGAATCATCATAAGCATAATTACGGTGTTCTGTGTGGAGTGCCTCATTTTTGTTATCAAATACGCAAGAGGATACGCAAGCAAAAGGCAGATAGCCGTTGAAATAAGTGCAATCCAGAGGGATTTCATAAATACGCCTGTATAGAAAAACGCATTTGCAAACGGTTCAAGCGAGAAGTTGCCGTTTTTGTCGGTAAATGCAGTACAACCGATCATAATAATCGGAATCATCGTGAATATTACCATCCATATGATATAGGGGATAGAGGGCTTTCTTGATTTCATAATCAGCCCTCCTCAGTCTTGTCAATAACTTCAAACTGTGCCTTTGAAAAGTCAAACGCAAGCGGAACATACGTTGCAACCTGCTCGTCGGTGTCGCTTAACATAAGCCACTTTCTCTCGTCAGATTCAAGTATAATTTCGTTGTGCTCACCCTTGTAGACAACCGACTCAATGTAAACGTCCTTTAAGTGCCCGATTCCGTCGCCTGCAAGCGAAAGAGCCTCGGGAGGAAGCGTAATTTTAACGCTTGTACCCTGCGCAAAATACTTGTTCTCAACCTTAACGGTTTCACCCTCAAGCTCAAATTCAAAGCAGTTCTCGTCCTCGCTTGAATATGTAACCTCGGTTTCAATTATATTGTCATAGAACGGAAGCAGCTTGTTCATAATCTGAATGTTGAACGGAATTACCCTCATACCGATTTCACTCCCGATTTCGGCAGACTTTGTGGAGTGAATGAGTATTTCACACTTTCCGCACCTTACGCTTATCTCGTAGTGAACGCCCTTGAATGTCAGCTTTTCAACAGTGCCCACAAGCTGACCGTTCTCGGGAGAGGTGATTTCAATATCCTCGGGGCGGATAACAACGTCAACGGGAGTGTTTTTGCCGAATCCCTTGTCAACACATTCAAGCTCTCTGCCGAGAATTTTAATACGGCAGTCGTCAATCATAGTGCCGTTTAAAATATTAGCCTCGCCGATAAAGTCGGCAACAAATGCGTTTACAGGCTCGTTGTAAATGTCCTCGGGAGTGCCTATTTGCTCAATCACGCCGTTGTTCATAACAACAACTCTGTCGCTCATTGTAAGAGCCTCTTCCTGGTCGTGAGTAACATATATAAATGTTTTTTCGGTTTTTTGCTGAATTTCCTTAAGCTCAATCTGCATACATTTTCGAAGCTTAAGGTCAAGAGCGCCCAAAGGCTCGTCAAGCAAAATAATATCGGGGTCGCAGACTAGTGCTCTTGCAATCGCAACACGCTGCTGTTGTCCTCCCGAAAGCTTTGAAATGTTGCGCTTTTCATAGCCCTTAAGGTCAACAGTAGCAAGCATCTTTGTAACTTTTCTTTTGATTTCGTCCTTAGGAACTTTTTTAAGCTTAAGTCCGAAAGCCACGTTGTCAAAGACATTGAGATGCGGAAACAGCGAATATTTCTGAAAAACGGTATTGACGTTTCTTTTGTTTGGAGGAGTACCGTTTATGCGCTTTCCGTCAAAAATGACGTCGCCGCTTTCAGGCTCAACAAAGCCTCCGATGATTCGCAGAGTAGTAGTTTTTCCGCAACCGCTCGGGCCTAAAATAGTAACAAATTCCTTTTCGTGAATATCAAGGTTAATATGGTTGAGAATAACCTCGCCGTCAAACCTTACAAAAATATCTTTTAATGAAACGATTGTGTTTTTTGCTGTCTGCTCCATTTATGCACCCCTGTTCCGAAAATAATAAAAATCAGAAAAGGGGCGGATGCGCTGCGTCTGCAAGAACAGATTGTTTGCAGGCGAACACAGTCCGCCCCTACAAATTACTTCTTTGTAAAGACATAACCATGATCTGAAGAGAATCTAAAACTGTAAAGATTCTCCGTAAAAAGACCAATAAAGATTATATTCTAATATAAGTAAAAAGTCAATTGATAATATGTAAAAAATTTTTATTGACGTATTTTTTATACATTATTGCAAAAGAAGAGCAAAAAAGTTTCTCTTTTACATCAGATTAAGGTGAAAAATGCACAAAAATCACACCGGTAATTTGTAGGATAAAATATATACTTTTTTTGTGGAATTTGCTATAATAACACTGAATAATTATGAAAGGATGTTTTCAATGAAAGCTCTCAGAAAAGTTGTAAGTCTTTTTATTGCGGCTGCAATGCTTACTTCATCCTTTGCTTTCACGGCTTCGGTCAGCGCTGCTGAAACAACCGATGCGTCTGCATCTGCCGTTTCTTCCGATTCGGCAATACAGAGTGAAATCAAGGACGGCGTAATTCTTCACGCATTTAACTGGTCTTATAACTCAATCAAAGAAAACCTCCCTGCTATCGCAGCGGCAGGCTACACAACCGTTCAGACCTCTCCTGTTCAGCAGGCAAAGGACTACGGTACATCTAACGACGTTGCAGGTCAGTGGTGGAAGCTCTACCAGCCTGTAAGTATGGCAATTGCCCAGAAGTCATGGCTCGGCTCAAAGGACGACCTTAAGTCACTTTGCGCAGAGGCTGACAAATACGGCATTAAAATCATCTGCGACATCGTATCAAACCACATGGGCAACGAGGTTGAAACCGATCCCAACTCGTTAAGCGAGCAGGTTAAAACCTATCAGCCCGACTTCTACACAAACAAGAGCTCTTATTTCCACCCCGATGCAGGCAGTGCAGGAGACGGCTCTATTAAGAGTGTAGTTCAGGGTCACGTTTCGGCTTGTCCCGACCTTAACACAGGCAATACAAATGTTCAGAATGCTGTAATTTCACTCCTTAAGGAGTGCATCGACTGCGGTGTTGACGGCTTCCGTTTTGACGCAGCAAAGCATATTGAAACTCCCGATGACGGCTCATATGCTTCAAATTACTGGCCGAACATCACATCAGCCGCTGAAAGCTATTACAAGCAAAAGACAGGCGGCAACCTCTATATCTACGGTGAAATTCTTAACACCTGCGGCAGCGGCAGAAGCTACAGCTCCTACACAAAGCACATCAATGTAACAGACAACAGAACAGGCGACGCTGTTCTTGCTGCTGTATCAAAGGGCAACGCTTCAACTGCTGCAAAATCAGACTACAAGTCAGGCGTAAGCGCTTCAAATGCTGTCCTCTGGGCTGAATCCCACGATACATTTGAGGGCGAGTCAGGCTCGGCAGGAATTGTAAACACAGCCGGCGTTTCCGATGAAAACGTAATAAAGGCTTGGTCAATCGTTGCTTCAAGAAAAGACTCAACAGCTCTTTACTTTGCACGTCCCGGTGCTGCTCTTATGGGCGAAGCTGCTACAGACACTGCTTACAAGAGCACTGCTGTTTCCGAAGTTAACAAGTTCCACAACCTCTTTGTAGGTCAGAGTGAAAAGCTCGGCTCTTCTGACGGCGTTGCATACGTTGCAAGAGGCACAAGCGGTATTGTTCTCGCTAACTGCACAGGCACAACAAAGAGCGTAAGCATTTCAGGAACAGGCATCGCTGACGGCAGCTACGTTGATACAATCACAGGCAATAAGTTCACAGTATCAGGCGGAGTTTTAACAGGCTCAATCGGCAGCACAGGCGTTGCAGTCGTTTACAAGGGTTCTGTAACTCCCAAGAACACCTGCTCTGTTGAAAGCGGTACATTCAAGGGTGAAACAATGACTGTAGAACTCGGTCTTGAAAACGCAACTTCGGGTACATACTGCCTTGACAACTCAACTCCCGTTACTTACACAGGCAAAACAACAATCCGCATAGGCTCTGACTATAAGTACGGCGAAACAATCAACCTCACACTTACCGCTACAGACGGTGCAAAAACTACAACAGCAACATACAAGTATACAAAGAAAGAGGCTGCTTCTTCAGGCGTTTACATTTTCTTTGACTCTTCAAAGATTTCTTCCTGGAAGGCTCCCTTCAACGTATATATTTATGATGAGGACACTTCATCAACTACTACCTATAAAAATACATCGTGGCCCGGTCAGGCTATGCAGATAGACCCTGCTACAGGCTACTATTATGTGGAGGTTTCCTCTAACTCCTGCATCGCAGAAGATAATACAACAAAAGATGGCACAGAGTCTAATTATGACCTTGCTCATTCAAGCAACACATATGTAATCATAAGCGATTCAAACGGTCATCAGCATCCTGCTGACGGCGCAAGAACAAAGCTTAAACTTGGCGGAAGCTCAAAGATTTTGACAGGCAGATCAACATCAGGCTGGAACACAACAACACTCGTTCCTTCAGCCGGAACACCCGTTGAAGCTACAGATGTTACAAAGGGTACAGTTTCTACAACAACAGCACCTGTTCCTACTACAACAGCACCTGTTCCTACAACAACAGCACCTGTTCCTACTACAACAGCACCTCTCGCAGGAACTATGATTTACGGTGATGTTAATGGTGACGGTGTTGTAAAAGTAAGCGATGCTACAGCAATTCAGAAGCACAGTGTAGGTTTAGAGTTTATTGCCGACAAATATCTTGTACTGGCTGATGTCAACTCTGACGGCAAAACCAATGTATTAGACGCAACAATGATTCAGAAGTATCTGGTAGGCGGTCAGGATGCAGGTCTTGTAGGTCAAACTTATACTTCTGTTATTGAACCAACAACGACAGCTCCTGTTACT
>CAMKNF010000095.1 GCA_946414115.1 uncultured Ruminococcus sp.
CCGAATACAGAATACTTCCGTATCCGCCTGCATTATCTATATCATCATTAAAGAAATGTCCTGCTTGTTCATCATACTGCCTTTTAAAAACGGTAAAATGCTTATATTCTGTATCATACCATTTCATTTTATCGTTCCAAGTGGATTTTTCTTGTTGGTTAGTAGTACCGTGATAAGCCTTTATAGTATATCCGTTTTCCTTTGCCGCTTCATCAACAAGCTTCTGCGCTGTTTCAAGGTCATTGTTTTTTACGGCTTCAAAGTATTTATTGTCTATTGAATCATCAACCGAGTGCTTGACATTGTTATTATTTTGTGGTAGATTATTTTTAGCAACATTGGGATTTATGTGCGAGCCCCTTTTGCTTTTTGCATTTGAGGGCACTACGCCGTGCCCTAAGTTGCTTATTTTATTTTTATTACCATTGACTTTGGTGTTTTCATGTGATAAGCTATCATTAGAAAGCATAGGAGAAGCAAGAGCCGTTTCGGACGTTGTCTTTGGGGATTTTTCATCAAAGGCTTGCGTAACTGTGCTTTTGTTTTTTTGTATATATGCAGATACAACCCACATCCTTTTAAACCTATTTTCAGGTGCAGCAACAACAACATAATAAGTTCCATTTATCTTTTTAGTATATTTAAGCATATAAGCTGGTTTATTGTTTTTATCCATAAACTCTATACTTAATATAGGTTCACCTTTTTCATCTCTTAAAATATCAACATCATCGTATTCTGACAGAACATAGCTCATTCTTGCAATGTCTTTAATATTTTTCATTGACTTATCCTGTTTGCCGTTTTCACCGTGTCTATTCAAAATATGTTCAACAGTTGAAGTGTTAATTGAATTTCTATATCCTGTAACGTCTATTCCAAGAAGTTTTTTTATATCTTTTATTTGTTTTTCTGAAACATTTGAAATAGCTAATCTTTGAAAATTTTGATTTCCATTTTTTACTTCTGAAACAAATTCAATAATATCGTTATTTACGCTGTTAAGATATTCCTTGATAACCGTTTGCATATTATAAGGATATGAATTAATTTTACTAAACTTAATTCCGCTTTCTGCAAACACAACATCCTTCCTATCAATGTCCGGACGGGTGTTATTTTTTTGCTCTGTTTCCGTATTTTCCGCTGCGCTTGCTCTCTGCTCGTTGAGCTTCCTTGTGCTTTCAAACGCTTTTTCAAGCCTTACTGCAAGCTCATTGAGTGCCTCTATATTGTCAATCCAAGGCTGTGCCTGTTTATTATGCGCCTGAATGCCTACACCCTTAATAAAGTCATACGCCGCCTTTGCGATTTTCTTCAGCGCACTAGCAACCTTTTTCAGAATTCCCTTGTTTTCTTCAAGGCTCAACGCACTCTTGATTGCCGCCTCGTCCGTTGCAATTGCCATTACCGTCTGGCACACAAGCTCCTCTAATGCAGCATCTTCAGAGCGTACGCTGTCGCCCCACTTGACTTTTATATCATCAAGCAGGTTGTCAATATTCTCACCTTTAGAAACAAGGTAGTTTGTAATAAAGGTACATAGTGCGTGGTACTCCGCAGGATTGTCCGCCGCAACGCCGTGTACTGCTTCGTGGAGCGATACCGAAAGCATATAGCTGTCGTGCACCTCTGCGTTTATGTATATCTTTCCGTCATTTGGATTATATCCGCCGTTTGCGTTTTCATCTCCCGTTCTCTCACCCATTCGGTCAGTCAGCACAATCTCTCTGCCGGTTTTGTCGGCAACCGCCTGTAGTACGGCAAGCTGTTCATCAGTTACCTTTACGCTGTCCTCCGAACCGGGGTCAACATAAACCTTACTGTTTATAGAGTTGCTTTCACCGGGCATTCTTATCCTCTGTTGCTTGTTTGACTTGTCACGGGTATCAACCTTAAAATCGTTGTTTCCCGACTGAATGGCAGAATATGCAACGCCTGCACCAAGAATATTAATCTCTCTTGTAAAATTGCCGCTTTTCTTAATGCTGTCGTACGTTACGCCCTTTACACCGTAAGAGTATAATCTTTCAAAACTCTCTGAATACTCTGCAACATCGGCAGTTTTTCCTCTTGACTTGCTTCTTTTTACATAATCTTCATACTGCGACAAATACACTCTTGCGCCGATTGTGTCAAAGTTTTTCGCATAATCAAACAGATTATTATAATATGGAACAGATGTTCTGATGTCGTCTGCATCATATAAATCTCCGTTGTCAGAAAGCAACACAACAGTATTATCATCGGAATTAAAGTCCCTTGAACTGCTCTTTATTCCGACAATATTAATACGTTCTCCTGTTTTTGAAATCTTCGCTCCCAAGCCGTGAGGATAATTCTCGCCAAAAGCCTTTGTGTCGGTGTATTTCACCTCGCTGCCTGACGTTTTAGTATTCTTTTTCTCTCCGTTTAATTCAAAATTTTGGTCAATAATATTCTGCTTGTCTGTACCTGTAAGCTCCGAAAGGTCCTGTGAATAGTATTCTTGCTGTGACCGCAAGGGTATTCTTGCTGTGACCACAAGGGTATTCTTACTGTGAGTACAAGGGTATTCTTGCTGTGACTGCAAGGGTATTCCGACATTTTTACATAATATATACACATCTAAATAAAAATCAATTGAAGATTCTTTTTTTGTTTTTAAAATTCATCGTTATCTTATTCATTTCAAATTTTCTTTTTCTAATTTCTATATAAAATCAGATAACTTTAGTATAAGTTATAAAATTATTACATAAAACATCTATAGATTAAAAACGTGTTTTATGTTTTTATTCTTGATTTTTTTGAGTTTTTGCGGTATAATAAATGTATAAGATTAATATTTGCGAGAATAAAGGTGAAAAGTATGAAAATCTTAAAAATAGTTGCTTCGGGACTTCCTTTGTTTGCAGATAAATGTGAAATTGATTTTGTTGCACAGCAAAGAGTAACCGAAGATAATGCTGAAAAAATGAGTTGCTTGTTCTCTGCGAAAGGTCAAAGCTATTATCAAAACAATGTAATGGCATACATCGGTATCAATGCTTCAGGCAAAACAACGCTTTTAAAGCTTATTACTTTTGTATGCGAGCTTGTCAATAATGTACCTGTAAACAACATAAAATGTCGAGAAATTCTTGATGGAATAGGAGAAAATGATAAAGTTGTTTTTGATACTTATTTTTATGCCGATAATAACTCTACCTACCCATTTACGAAAGACGGTGCGATAAATTGGTTGAATACAGTTATAGCTAAAGAAAAAGGTAAATTTGTTGTCAAGTATGAAACCTTGAAATCAAAACCCTTATCTAAGGTAAACAGCAAAAAAACATTGTTTGATTTTACAAACTGCGAAATCAATTTATCAAGAAACATTAACTCCGAATACTTGCTTGATGACCTTAGCATTATGGTCGCTTTTAACAAGAAAAATAAAGAAGAATTAATTATTACTGATATGCTTCAGTACACAAACATCAATCAGTTAAGCATTTCTAAAGATTGTCCCCCGGAACTTATTGCTTTCTTTGATCCGAGTGTTGAATATCTAAAGGTTAAGAAAAAAGGGCAAGATACAGATATTTCTCTTAAATTCAAAGGAAAGCCGGAATTGATATTAAATCAATTTTCAGACCTTAATCGCTATCTTTCATCAGGTACTATTAAAGGTATCAACACATTTTTAAATGCAGTAAAGATATTTGAAACAGGAGGATACTTGATTGTAGATGAGCTCGAAAATCACTTTAATCGTGAAATTGTTTCAACTCTTATTCGTTTCTTTATGGATAAAAAGGTTAATTCCAAAGGTGCTATGCTTATCTTTTCAACTCACTATTCTGAACTTCTTGACGAGTTTGAGAGAAATGACAACACATATATTGTTCGCAACAAAGACGGCATAAAAGCTGAAAACCTTGCAGGATTGTTAAAGAGAAATGATATAAAGAAAAGCGAAGCATATCAAAGCGGATTTTTAGAGGGTACCGCACCGATGTATGATGCGTATATAAACCTAAAGAAAAGCCTTATTGCTAATTGCAAGGAGGGCACTGATGGAACTTACTAAATATGTAGCTTGTATTTGTGAAGGAGCATCCGAAAAGACCGTAATTGAACTTCTGCTTGATAATGACAAATTGATTTTCACTTATGACGATTTGCTTGAAGGCGAGCTGCTTCGTTGCAGAGGTGCCCAAGCATTTGAAAAGCAACACTTGAGAAAAGGTTTTACCGACAAAATTACTGTTTTGAGAATTTTGGATTCACGCAGAGAGAATTTCAAGCTCAGCAAAGCTTATGCACATAAAATAGATGTAGTCAATGTTATTACAGCACCGGAAATTGAAATGCTTGTTATCTTTTCTGAAGGAAAATACAATGAGTATAAAAAATCCGGTAAAAAACCGAGTATCTACTGCAAAGAGGATTTGAAGTTCGGTGATGTAAAAAGTGCCAAGTTCTTGAGAGAATATTTTAAGGATATAAACCGTCTTGTCAATGCGGTTAACGAATACAAACGAGTATCTAAAGTAAGAGCAGATGAATATGCACTTGCAGATTTAATTAAATAAAATTCAATATTATTGAGCCTACTTATCATTCGCATAGGTAGGCTCATACAATTTTCACTGTCTTTTGGTTTAGTAACTGACAGTTATATACTTGTCTGTCAAAACAGTACTAAACCCTTATAAAATCTGCGGTTGAGCAAATATGCATTTATAGCTGATTTAGAGTGGCGGTTAGATTTCCAAAGTATGCAGAAGTTACTGTTGTTCACTCGGTTTGTTACCGAGTATTTTTATTGCAAATAAAAAAGTTTATATTATTTTCTTTTCGGAGGTCGATTTTATGAACAAACAACAGATTGAGGAATTCAGACAGAAATACATTAATAATCCTCCCAAAGGTATGTCTAGGAAAGATATTAGGAAAATGTCCGACGATGACCTTCTTGATATGGATTATTTCTTAAATGAGAATGAAGATTATATTTTCTTTAGCGAGGATTCAGAAGGTTTCTTTATTTTTTAACCTTCTGTATCTTTCTTCCTTGCGCCTGCTTTTCGCAGGCTTTTATTTTTTCTTCTCTTTTCGAACAGTTTTCTATAAAGGGACAAATTGTCTACGTTTAGGTATTGGACAATTAAAAGGTTAGTATGTGAAAATAATTCATATTACTGTTAAAAATGTTGTTTATAAGTGATAACATATAACTATAGAAAACAATGCCATTTAGCCTTTTAGGCTTTATGGGATTACAGGGAAGTTAAGGCGGTTAGCATTATCCGACTACCCACCTGCGTTGCAGGTTAGATGAAAGCATTGGCTTAATCTAAGGGAAAGGAGAAATGCAATTACCGATTATGGAATACATAATATGTTTTACACTTTTAGTAACAATATTGTGGTACTAAAAGACAAAAACAAATAACCGCCCAACTGCACATTGGACGGTCATTAATGAAAAATAACTAATATTGTGCTAACCGCTTTTAACGGTTGCCCTGTAATCTTATTATATATTATTCAAAATCAGATGTCAATATACACGACTTAAAAAGGAGGTCATTGTATGAAAAAAAGATTATTCGCTGTCATTATATCAACTCTGATTATATCAACGTCATTACTTGCAGGCTGTGGCTGTGAGAATAAGACTGCAACAGCTGATGAAGCAACGACAAGCGTTTCTGAAACGCACGAGGCATCAGATGCTTCTTCCGCAACATCTACAGAAGCAACTCTGAGTGCAACTGACAAGACAATCGTTGACGCAGGCTTGATGGTTGATAACAAGGGTAACATCACCGATAAGAACGGCAAAAAATTGAAGAGCAGTATGTGGGCGGTATGAACTACATTCAGAATTCCGCAGGACTTAACGGAATGAGTGATGATTGGATATATTCTGGAAAGGTCAGTACAGGAACATCTACTGACATCAGCAGTAACACAAGCTCAAACTCCTGCTTTATTATGGGCAGCTCGTCAACCCTCAGTCAAACGGTGAATGAAATCGTTCCCGACAGGTCATATACGGTATCAATCAGAGCAAGAAAGCCGTATTCAGCATACACAGCATATTTCTACATTCAGTACAATGGCATAAAAAAGGAGTATCTTTTTAACACCACTGATTCCTTTGACTGGACTGATTTTTCCGTTGTACTGCCTGATGTGTCTGACTCGTCAATCACCATATGTGCATACAGTCGTTATGCACCTTTGTATATCTCTGACATTATGCTCACAGACGGAAGTATAGCACGAAAGTGGACTCCTGCGCCAAATGAGATATACACAAATGAAGTTAAAATCGACCGCAGAGGAATTGAGGTTTCAAACAGCAAATCAAAGCAGAAAACCGTAATTACAAACACAGAGTTTTCCGGCTATTACAACAATGAAAAAATTTTTACTCTGAATAAAGACGAAACGCAGACCAAGAAAACAACGGTTGACGGAGAGCTGACCATAGGCAAAACAAAGTTCATTCCTATGGCTGATACTTCGCAAGGAATTAACATTGTAATTCTTGATTAAGGAGGGCTTTTAAATGGCAGACAAAGCATCTGTTTTAAACAGCGTTGAAACGGTTTCCGTTGACACTGATACCGTACAGATTTTTCTCAATGCTACCGTTTACAACTCATCATACAAGCATCAGTTGACAATACATATACGAGGAGTTCCGATTGCAAGCGTGGACAATATTTCTTGGTCAACGGGAACTGCACAGAGGACAATAACCCTTTCAGCTGACACAAAAGAGGCTGTTCAGAAGTATATGTATGAGGACAAGTCGGTAACAGCAACCTTTGTTCTTGCAACCAGCAAGGGTTCTACTCTTATCGGCACTTCATCAAAGACAGCTACAATTCGGACAAAGGCGGCAAACTCTGCACCTCTGTTTTCAGACTTCACCTGTACTGACAGCAACAGCACCACTTCAGCAGTTACAGGCGGCAATCCCTATTACATTCAGGGTTACTCTACCTTAAAGATAACTCCGGGAACTGCCACATCACGGAACTGGTCGCAAATTACAAAATACACAGCCGCATGCAACGGAGTGACTGTTTCAAATACTGACGGCGGTGTTTTAAATCTCGGCACAATTTCAAAGAGTGGAAATATTACTGTAAAGGTGACGGTCACAGATTCACGAGGATATACAAAAAGTGTTTTCAAAACGATAAATGTTATCCCCTATGACAGGCCAAATGTATATTCAATTACACTCCGAAGGACTAATGAAATCGAGTCGGAAATGCAACTTGTATTCAGCGGTTCAATTTCATCAATAACCATTGACGGCACAGACAAAAACAGTCTTAAATCAGTCCGCTACCGATACAAGAAAACAAACGCATCATCATACGGAAATTTTATAGATTTATTAAGCTCGGTCACAGTAAGCGGCACGAGCTTTTCTTTTTCAAATCTTGAGCTTTGTGACTTTGATGTAAATTCATCGTACAACTTCCATCTTGAAATTCGTGATGTTTTTGATTCCATGACGGTTACGGATACGTATTTCACCGTACCGCAGGGAACTCCCCTTGTTGCACTTCGCAAGAAGATGGTGGGAATTAACAATCCAAACCCAAAGGCGGCTCTTGATGTGACGGGTGAAATATATA
>CAMKNF010000096.1 GCA_946414115.1 uncultured Ruminococcus sp.
TATCATTTCTGATAAAGCTTTTTATAAAGCATATTAAATTATTATCAGATTTTAAAATCATCTGCGCTGTATTTTTTATTGAAAGTCGAAGTTTTCGGAACTCTCATAAGCGGGTCATATTTAAAGGCTCTGCATTTGTTGTTCTGAATACGCTTTCCTCTTTTGCAGTAAGCCATTTCTTTTTCAATTACGGCGTTTTCGCAGTATGAACAGTCAGGCACAATATTCTGACCAAATAGCTTTTTCTTCATTATAATCACCCCGTGTTATTTTATTATAACATTAACTTACATCAGTTTCAAGGGGTATATTTTTTCTTGATTTACGGAGGCGAATCCACTTGAATTTTCAATCAAAAACAATGACGCTTAATAACGCAGATACAGTACCGTATCTTACATATAATTCCTTATCGGAAATAAACTTCATTAATCACGCTTTTTCAACCCGTCTGGGCGGAGTGTCGGAAGGTGAATTTACTTCAATGAATATGGCGTTCAACAGGGGAGATAATCCCGAAAACGTGACCGAAAATTATAAGCGTATCTGCAAAAGTGCAGGCTTTGATTTCGACTCTCTGACAGCATCTGCGCAGGATCACAACACATTTGTACGTGTGGTAACATCTGAAAACAAGGGTGTCGGCATCTACAAGCCGCGTGATTTGCAGAGCGTTGACGCACTTGTTACAAATGAAAAGGGTGTAACGCTTGTTACGTACTATGCTGACTGCACGCCGCTGTTTTTTGTCGATACAAAGAAAAAGGCAATCGGTCTTGCTCACGCCGGCTGGAGAGGAACGGTAGGCAGAATAGGGGAAAAGGTTGTAAAAAAGATGACCGAGCTTTACGGCACAAACCCTGCCGATATAATAGCCGCAATCGGACCGGCTATTTCCGTGTGCTGTTACGAGGTTGATAAACCCTGTGCAGATAATTTCTATGCACTCTCTGACCTTGACAGCAGTCGTTTTGTTTTCCCTAAAGAAAACGGAAAATATATGATAGATCTGCTTGAAACCAACAGACAAATTCTCGTTGCCGCAGGCGTAAAAAACGAGAATATAACCGTAAGCGATGTTTGTACCAACTGCAACAGCGAGCTGTTGTGGAGCCACCGTGCAACAAAGGGCAAGCGGGGTACAATGAGCGCATTTATGTGCATAGTTGACTAAATTACAGGTGAAAAAATGTCAGAACATTCAGAGCACAGATATTCAAAAACAAAACCATCATGGAACAAAGATAATAAAATTCTTCTCGTGTTGCTTTCTGTTCAGATTGTTCTTTTTATAACGTTAGGCTTATTCGGTACGTTATTTAATAATTATTTTAGCCTCGTTTTAAAAATAATATTGTCTGCTCTTATGTTGACAGACAGCATAGCTGTTATTATTTTTACAATTAAAACATATGACAGAAATTCATTTGACGACAGGTTTTGTGGTGTCAGAATAGAAATTTTTATTTTTACTATTATATCGCTTTTTGTTTCTGTTGCAATCTATTTTTATTAATTTAAGGAAAGTAGTACATTGTTAAAACTAAAAATGCGAAAATTGTATGAAATATAAAATCATTTTTTGATATTAATCAGTGTAGGGAACGGTCTTGACCGTTCCGCTGATTTACAAGCCAACCCTTAACCGACTCGGAACGGTCAAGACCGTTCCCTACATTTGAGAGTGGTTATTTTCATAACAAAATTGATAATTTATAGAATTAACACAGTAACTAAAAACGGGATATACTTGAATTTTCGTTTCAAGTATATCCCTGTTTTGTTTTATAATCTTATGCGCTTTTGCCTGTGTAAAGCTGATAATACTTGCCCTTCTGCTCAATGAGCTGGTCGTGTGTGCCACGCTCAATGATACGTCCCTGTTCAAGCACCATAATACAGTCGGAATTTTTAACAGTTGAAAGCCTGTGGGCGATAACAAATGTCGTCCTGCCCTTCATAAGCTTATCCATACTGTCCTGAACCATCTTTTCCGTTCTCGTGTCAATCGAGCTTGTAGCCTCGTCAAGAATAAGCGCAGGCGGGTCGGCAACAGCAGCTCTTGCAATAGCCAGCATCTGTCTTTGTCCCTGACTTAAGTTTCCGCCGTCACCCTTTAAAATGGTGTTGTAACCGTCCGGTAACTTGCGGATAAACGAGTCTGCATTTGCAAGCTTTGCGGCGGCAATAACCTCTTCGTCGGTAGCTTCAAGTCTGCCGTAGCGGATATTTTCCATTACCGTATCGGTAAACAGGTGAGTGTCCTGCAAAACAATACCGAGCGATCGTCTTAAATCAGATTTTTTGATTTTGTTGATGTTAATTCCGTCATATCTGATTTTACCGTCCTGAATGTCATAAAATCGGTTAATTAAGTTAGTAATCGTAGTTTTGCCTGCACCTGTCGAGCCGACAAACGCAATTTTTTCACCGGAGTCGGCTGTAATATCAATGTTATGGAGTACCATTTTGTCGTCGTTATATCCGAAATCGACGTCATCCATAACAAGCGCACCCTGAAGCTCCTTGTATTCAACTTCACCTGTTTCCTGATGAATGTGTTTCCACGCCCAAAGACCTGTGCGTTCGTTAGTTTCTGTGAGTTTTCCGTTTTCTTTCTTTGCATTAACAAGCGTAACGTAGCCGTTGTCATCTTCGCTCTTCTCGTCAAGCAAATCAAATATACGCTCTGCACCTGCAAGAGCCATAATAATGCTGTTTAACTGCTGACTTACCTGAGAAATAGGCTGACTGAAATTCTTGTTGAAGGTTAGAAAGCTTACAAGCTTTCCGAGTGTAAATCCTGCAAATCCCGTCAGAGCAAGCACACCGCCGAGAATAGCGCAGAGAACATAGCTGAAATTGCTTAACTGTGCATTAATCGGCATAATTATGTTCGCAAATTTATTTGCATTGTATGCACTGTCAAATAGCTTGTCGTTAAGCTCTTTAAATTCCTCAATGCTCTTTTTCTCATGATTGAATACCTTAACGACCTTCTGACCGTTCATCATTTCCTCAATGTAACCGTTTTCCTTACCGAGGTCAGTCTGCTGTGCAAGGAAGTATTTACCGCTTTTGCCTGCAAGATTTTTTACCACAAACAGCATAACAAATACCATAAACAGCGTAAGCAGAGTAAGAGGAATGCTTAAAACAAACATACTTGCAAGTACAGATACAATAGTGATTACGCTTGAAAAAATCTGCACAAGGCTCTGACTTATCATCTGTCGGAGAGTATCAACGTCATTAGTGTAAACGCTCATAATATCGCCGTGCTTGTGTGTGTCAAAATACTTAATCGGCAGGCTTTCCATATGCGAGAATATGTCGCACCTTATGTCACGCATAGTTCCCTGTGTAACGTAAACCATAATTTTTGAATAAGCAAATGTCGCCGCTGCTCCGAGTATATAGAATATTGCAACCCGTGCAATAGCCATAAGCAGAGGAGTAAAGTCGGGATTCGGCTGACCTATCATAGGAGTGATGTAATCGTCAATAAGCGTTTGAATAAACAGCGTTCCCTGAACATTTGCAAAAACACTCATCAGCATTAAAATGAATACAAAAATCATATGAAATTTATATTTTTTCATAATGATTCCGATTAGCCTTTTCAGCGTTTTCATCGGATTTTTAACCTTTGCACCTTCTGCGGCGTTGTGTTTATTCACCGGTGGTTTCGGTCCTCTCATATTACAGCTCTCCTTTCTTGTCAAAGTCGCCGCTCCCGCCAGTTTGTGCGGAATAGATTTCGCTGTAAATCGGACTTGAATTTACAAGCTCCTCGTGCGTTCCGACAGCGCTTATTTCACCGTCGTCCATAACGATGATTTTGTCGGCATTTTCAACGCTTGAGATTCTCTGGGAAATAATAATCTTGGTCGTATCGGGAATTTCATCACGGAAAGCCTTTCTTATTCTTGCGTCGGTTGCAGTATCAACGGCGCTTGTCGAGTCGTCAAGAATAAGTATTTTAGGCTTTTTAAGCAAAGCTCTTGCAATGCAGAGTCGTTGCTTCTGTCCGCCCGAAACATTAGTACCACCCTGTTCAATATGGGTGTTGTACCTGTCGGGGAAGGACTGAATAAAGTCGTCGGCGCAGGCAAGCTTGCAGGCGTTGATACACTCTTCCTCGGTTGCATTTTCGTTGCCCCAACGCAGATTGTCAAGAATAGTGCCGCTGAACAGCACGTTTGACTGCAACACAACCGATACCTCGTCACGCAGTGTTTCAAGGTCGTATGAGCGAACGTCCTTTCCGCCGACCTTCACAACGCCGTCTGTAACGTCGTAAAGTCTGCCGATAAGGTTTACAAGGCTCGTCTTTGAACTGCCCGTTCCGCCGATAATACCGACTGTTTCACCTGATTTAATAGATACGTTGATGTTATTAAGTATCGGCTTTTCGCTTGAAGTATTGTAGCTGAAAGAAACATTTTCAAAATCAATGCTTCCGTTTTCAACATTGTAATCGGGATTTTCGGGATTTTTAAGCGTTGATTCCTCGTTTAAAACTTCGGAAATACGTCTTGCGCTTGCAAGGCTCATGGTAATCATAACAAATACCATTGCAACCATAAGCAGGCTCATAAGAATGTTCATACAGTATGTAAGCATACTTGTAAGCTCGCCTGTAGTCATCTCACTGCCGACAATCATATTTGCGCCGAACCAGCTTATAGCTATGATACAACCATAAACAGTCATCATCATAAGCGGTGAAACAGATACCATAGCGTTTTCAGCCTTTACAAAAAGTCTGTAAAGATTATTTGTGGCTCTGTTGAATTTCTTTACCTCGTAGTCTTCTCTTACAAATGATTTCACAACTCTGATTGCCGATACATTTTCCTGAATGCTTGCGTTGAGTTCATCGTACTTTTCAAACACCTGACTGAAATATTTATAAGTAACCTTAAGCAGAAATCCAAGCACAACTGCAAGAAATACGATTGCAATAAGATAGATACAAGCAAGCTTTGCGTTGATAATAAATGTCATTGTCATCGCAATAATCAGGCTGAAAGGCGCTCTGAAGCACATTCTGAGTATCATCTGATAAGCGTTCTGAATGTTTGTAACATCCGTGGTAAGACGTGTGACAAGACCTGCGGTTGAGTATTTGTCAATGTTTGCAAATGAATATGACTGTATATTCTCAAACATAGCCATACGCAGATTTCTCGCAAAGCCTGCCGACGCTTTTGCGCCGTAAATACCGCCCATAACGCCGCCGAACAGTCCGATAAGCGCACAGGCACCCATCAAAAGACCTGTCATAATTATGTGCTGCATATTACCTTTGTTGATTCCTTCGTCAATCATAGAAGACATAATAAGCGGAATAAGCATTTCCGCTACGACTTCAAGAATCATAAATAAAGGCGTCATAACAGACTCTTTAACAAAGCCCTTAATGTGTTTTGCCAAAGTTTTTATCATATAATATACATACTCCTTCCTTTTCTATGATATAATGTCAGTTATTTTCAAGACCGTATCTTAGTTTTTTCACAAGGCGTAAAAAGGTTTCCTTCTCATCTTTATCAAGAAGTCTGTCAAAGCTTTTTTCGTTTTCTTCAACAGCCTTTTTAAGAATTACTGCCGTTTGTACACCTTTATCAGTCAGAGTAATTTTTTTCAGCCTTGCGTCGCTTTCTACGGACTCTCTTGTAATATACCCTTTTTTCTCCATAAGCTTAAGAATATTTGTAACGGTTGAGCGTGAAATAGCAAATTCGCTTTCAATATCCTTCTGGTATATGTCCCTGTCAAGATTCAGAATAAGATAACCTATAATCCAGCCGTGCATAATGGTAACCTTGTCAAGTCCTGACTTTGAAGCAGTCATAATCATCTTTCTTTGCATAAGATGGTCAATCGCTTTAATCTCGTGACCGATAGATTCGGCAATCGAATTGCCTTGCATATAATCACCTCCGTTTGTTTTAAATAAAACAGTTTGATATGAAACTATCTTTACTATATTATACCATTCCGGATTTTTAAGTCAAGCGGAAGTAAGAAGTTTTCACACAAGTTTCATAATTGCAATAATATAAAATATTGCATAATATAGCATTATTCAGTCAACATTTTTATTTTAAAAAATTATACTTTAAAATTAATATACAATATGATAAAATATGTTATGTATTTAATAATGAATGGAGTTTAAGTTATGAAACAAAATCATAGTATTAAAATTCGTCTTTTAGCCGTAATCTCGGTATTAATCTCGTTAGTACTTCTTTGTTCCTGTTCTTTTGATGTTAAGTTCAAACCTGACGAGCCTGAAAAAACTACAACTAAAAACGCACTAAATGTCCATTTTCTTGACGTAGGACAGGGAGATTCGATTTTTATCGAGCTTCCCGACGAAAAAACAATGCTTATTGACGCAGGTGAAAACTATCACGGAGAAGGGATAATAAATTACATAGGCGACTGCGGATACTCAAAAATTGATTATCTCGTTGCAACTCACCCTCACGCTGACCATATCGGTTCAATGGGATATATTGTGAGAAATATGGATATAGGTTCAGTCTATATGCCAAAGGCAGCGGCAAATACAAAGACCTATGAAAATCTTCTTGAATCAATTTCAAAGAAAGGATTGAAAGTAACTTCTGCAAAATCAGGACTTACGATTGCCGAAGGAAGCGACTATACAATCAACGTTGTTGCACCCGTAACGATTGATGAAGATAATCTTAATAACAGCTCTGCTGTAATAAAGCTTAGCTATAAAGACAATTCATTCCTTTTCACCGGAGATGCAGAGAAAAAGGAGCTTGAAACTATTACCGATGACATCAGCGCAGATGTTCTGAAAGTCGGTCATCACGGAAGCAACACCTCAACAACCGAAGAATTTCTCAAAGCGGTAAATCCGACTTATGCGGTAATTTCTGTCGGTAAGGGCAATGACTACGGCCATCCGCACAAAGAAACGCTCAAGCTGCTTGAGAAATTCAACTGTGAGGTTTACAGAACCGATAAAGACAAAACAGTAGTATTCTCCTCCGACGGAAAAACAATATCGGTAAAAAGCGGAGAACAGTCAATAAAGAAAGCAGGTTAAAATATGAAAAGATTTACAGTAGACAGAATAGAAGAGGATAAAGCCGTTCTTGAATGTGAAAACGGCGAATGCGTAACGCTTGAAGTAAAATCACTTCCGAAAAACATAGAAGAGGGCGATGTTCTGTGCTTTGAAGAAAACAGCTATTTCCTTGACAAAGAAGAAACCGAAAAGCGCCGTCAGAAAATAAAAAGCCTTATGGATTCACTTTTTGACTAAAAAGAAAAACTGCTTTGTTGATTATTAACAATTCAGAAAATTATTTATCTACTTTGGACAAAAGAAATATACAAAATTTGTACTCTTTGGTTATTGTTATATTTTGATATGCATTATATAATATTATATGTAAAAAGAAAATTTTGACAATAAACGGAGGAATAAATATGAAAATAAAAGCAATGTCTGTTATTTTGTCAATTGCAATGGTATTTTCCTGCCTTGCTTCGTTTTCTTCATTCAATGCCTTTGCTGAAGAAACAACAAAAGAAAGTGTATATACC
>CAMKNF010000097.1 GCA_946414115.1 uncultured Ruminococcus sp.
ACCACCGAGATCTACACTCTTTCCCTACACGACGCTCTTCCGATCTGCAGATATGATGGATTTGTATCCTGCACTTACAACAGGTGCGGCTGTCCATATCATTGACGAAGCAATCCGTCTTGACCTTGTAGCTATTGACAAGTACTTTAATGAAAACAAAATTACTCACAGCTTTATGACAACGCAGGTTGGCAGACAGTTTGCTGTTGAAATCGACAACAGTTCAATAAGTGAATTGTCCGTTGGCGGCGAAAAGCTTGTGCCGCTTGCTCCTCCGAAAAATCATAAGATGATAAATCTTTACGGCCCTACCGAAAGCACAGTTTGTATAACCGCATTTGAACTTGACAGGCTTTATGACAGAGTGCCAATCGGAAAGGCGCTTGACAACACAAAGCTTTATGTTGTTGATAAGCAGGGCAGACGTTTGCCGCCCTGTGTTCCGGGTGAATTATGGGTAGCAGGTCACGGAGTGTCGAGAGGTTATCTCAACCGCCCCGAACAGAACGAAAAAGCCTTTATCAAAAATCCTTTTACCGATGAAAAGGGCTACGAAAGAGTTTACAGAACAGGCGATATAGTGCGTTTTCTTCCTGACGGCAATATAGACTTTGTCGGCAGAAACGACGGTCAGGTTAAAATCAGAGGCTTCAGAATAGAGCTTTCCGAGGTTGAGCGCATTATACGTGAATTTGAGGGCATAAAAGACGCAACCGTTGCGGCATTTGATGAGCCGGGCGGAGGAAAATTTATTGCGGCTTACGTTGTTTCGGACAGCAAGGTAGATATTCAGAAACTCAATGAATTTATCCTTGAAAACAAACCGCCGTATATGGTGCCTGCCGTTACAATGCAGATTGACAAAATACCTCTTAATCAGAATCAGAAGGTCAACAAGCGTGCATTGCCGAAGCCTGAAAAGAAAGCACAGAACAGCGAAACGTCATCAAAGCCAATGACCTTGCTTGAAAAGAAGATTCACTCAATTATTGCTAAAATTCTCGGAAACGATAATTTCAGCGTTACTGAAAATCTTTTGTTTGCAGGACTGAATTCTCTGTCGGTAATTAAGCTTGCGGTTGAACTTCATAAGGAGTTTGGTTTTGAGGCTAATGTGAAGCAGATGATGAAGGAATGTTCGGTTATCTCTATTGAGGATCAACTTCAGGAATACCTTATGAGCGGAGCATTGGCAAAGAATACGGCTGAAACAAAGCAAAAAGCTTACAAGTCTTTGTATCCTCTGTCAAAGACGCAGTTGGGTGTATATCTTGACTGTATGAAAAATCCGTACACTACGCTCTATAACATTCCGTCAATTCTTAAATTCACAAAGTCAATAAACGCAGAAAAGCTTGCTGAAAGTGTTAAAAAGGTTATTCTTGCGCATCCGTATATATTCACACATCTTACAACGCAAAACGATGATGTGGAGCAGGTTTATCCTGACAACAGGCAGCTTGATATTCCCGTAAAGAAAATGACCGAAAACGAGCTTGAACTCTTAAAGAAAGAATTTGTCAAGCCGTTTAACTTCTCTAAATCGCCTCTGTTCAGAATCCTTGTTGTTGAAACAGAGATAAATGTTTATCTTTTCGCTGATTTTCATCATATTATTTTTGACGGTGCGTCTTACAATATATTTTTGAATCAGCTCAAAGCGGCATATGAGGGCGCTGAAATCAAGCCGGAGGATTATACATATTTTGACTATGTTGATGACGAAATCAAAGATGAAAGCAGTGAAGAATACAGCAAGGCTGAAAAATTCTTTGATGATATGATGAAGAATTTTGAGTCGGCGTCCGAAATAACTCCCGATTTAGGCTCACAGGGAGATAACGGCAAGCTTGCGGAAGTTAGTGTTCCATTTGATTTATCACAGATAGAAGCTTTCTGTAATAAAAACGGTGTTACACCTGCACAGCTTTTCCTTGCCTCCGCTTTCTATTCAGTGTCACGCTTTACAAATTCAAGAAACGTATATCTCAGCACAATCAGCAACGGCAGAAGCGATATGCGCCTGACGGATTGCTTTGGTATGTTTGTTAAAACATTACCTCTCGGAATTGAAATTGAAGATATTTCGGCACTTGAATTTGTCAAAAAGAGCAAATCTGTTTTTACGGGCGCAATAGAAAATGAAATTTATCCTTATTCAAAGATTTGTTCAAAATATGGTTTTGCACCGAATATAATGTACGAATATCAGATTGGTGTAACGGACGATTTGAAAATCGACGGCGAAGCAGTTGAGCGAAATTTCTTTGATATGGAAATTACCAAGTTTAAAACTGCAATTTATATTGAAAATTATAAAAATCAGCCCTGTGTTGTTGTCCGTTACAACGAAGAACTTTACAGTAAAGATTTGATGCAGACGCTTGTAAAATCAATTTTCAATACTACTATGCATATTGTTTCTGCTCCTGACAGCAGAATAAGGAAAATCTCACTGCTTGATGACAGTCAGCTTGACAAGCTGAAAAGCTTTTCCTTAACAAGTATTGCTCCTGTTGAAACAAAGCTCCTGCATAAAATGTTTGAGAATCAGGTTGAAAAAACTCCCGACAACAATGCAATTACTGCCTGTGACGGAACGCTTACATACAGAGAGCTTAACCGCCGTGCAAATGTTACTGCAAACGAGCTTATTGCAAGAGGTCTGAAAAAGGGCGGAAGAGTTGTTGTGCTGCTTAGCAGAACCTCAAAAATTTTCTCAACCATTTTCGGTATCCTCAAAGCAGGCGGTGCGTTTATTCCAACCTGTCCCGACTATCCGCAGGAAAGAATCAACAGCATTATCGAGGACAGTGAGGCTGACTTCGTAGTAACCGAGGGCGAGCTTGTTAATGCTTACGATAAAACGATAGATGTGGATTTGCTTTTAGACGGTGAAAATTGCGAAACACCTCAGGTTGACGTAAGTCCCGAGGATTTGGCTTATCTTATTTACACATCAGGCTCAACAGGAAAGCCAAAGGGCGTTATGCTAAGGCATATCGGAATAGCAAACTATTTAAGTTATAGCGATGCAAACCCTCAGGTAAAGTATATTGTTGATAATTGCAAAGCTTACGGCTCTGTAACTACAGTATCATTTGATATGTCGCTTAAGGAAACAGCGCTTTCATTATGCAATGGTCTGACGCTTGTCTTTGCAAGCGATGAACAGACGGTTAACCCGATTGCTCTTGCAAAATTTCTTAAAGAGAATAGCGTTGATGCGTTTAACTCAACTCCATCAAGGCTCTTGCAGTATATGGAGCTTGATGAATTTGCAGATGTGATGGCTGACTGTAAGGTTATTCTTTCGGGCGGCGAGAAATATACTTATAAGCTCCTGAAGCTTCTTCGTGAAAAAACCAATGCAAAAATTCTTAATACATACGGACCAACCGAAATTACAGTTTCGTCAAACTGTAAAGACCTGACAAACGCTGATGAAATTTCAGTCGGAAAGCCGCTTCTGAACTATGTGGAGCATATAGTTGACGTTGACAATAATCTGCTTCCTGTCGGAGTGGTGGGTGAACTTCTGATTTCAGGAATAGGAGTTGCACTCGGCTACAATAAACTTCCTGAGCAGACGAAAAAGGCGTTTATTGAATTTAACGGCGAAAGAACCTATCGTTCGGGCGACTACGCCAAGTGGACTGGAAATGGTGATGTTGTAATACTCGGCAGAACCGATAATCAGGTTAAGCTCAGAGGTCTGAGAATTGAGCTCGGCGAAATCGAAAAACGCCTGTCAGACATTAACGGCATCAAGAGCGCAGTTGCTTTAATAAGAAAGGTGAACAATGCTGACGCTATATGTGCCTACTACACATCGGATATTCAGCTTGATGCAGAATTTATCAAAAATGAGCTTAAGAAATCCTTGACTGAATATATGGTTCCTGCGGCATATGTTCAGCTTTCTGAAATGCCGCTTACCCCTAACGGCAAAATCAACACCAAGCTTTTGCCCGAGCCTCAGTCGTCCGAAAAGAAATCAGGAGCTAAACCGACGACTGCTCTTGAAAAAACTATGTGCAATATATTCTCAAAGGTTCTGGAGCTTGATAAGGTTTACGCCGATGATAATTTCTTTGATATAGGCGGCAGCTCGCTTACTGTAACAAGGGTGATTATTCTTGCGAACAAGAGCGGTATAGAGATTGCGTACGGCGACGTATTTGAAAACCCGACTTCGGCCGCACTTGCAAAGCTTTGTGAAAAGGACGCTGTGAAGAACGACTTTGAAGATTTGGGCAACTATGATTACAGCAATATTGAAAATGTGTTGCTTGAAAATAATCTTGACAGCTTCAAAAACGGAGATATGCAGGAGATAGGCGATGTGCTCCTCACAGGTGCCGCAGGCTTCCTTGGCATACATATTCTTTATGAACTGCTCCACAGATACAGCGGCAAGGTTTACTGTCTGTTGCGTGACAAGCATAACAATCCCGCAGAGGACAGACTTAATATGATTTACTTCTATTATTTTGAAGAAAGTCTGAAAGAAAAATATTCCGACAGATTAACTGTCTTAAGCGGAGATGTCACTGACAGAGAGTCGTTTGACAAGTTCCTTGATTTCAATATTGATACTGTTATTAACTGCGCCGCAAATGTAAAGCACTTTTCAAAGGGAACGGATATTGAAGATGTCAATTTGTACGGAACGCTTAATGTAATTGATTTCTGTAAGCAGGCAGATGCACGTCTTATTCACGTTTCAACAATGAGCGTCGGCGGAATATTTGTAGGCGAGCAGGGAGAGGTAACTCACCTGGAGGAAAATCAGCTTTATTTCGGACAGCAGGCAACGTCTAAGTACACGCTTTCAAAGTTCCTTGCCGAAAGGGCAATTCTTGAAGAGGTTTCAAAAGGCTTTAATGCAAAAATTATGCGTGTCGGTACGCTTTCCGCAAGAAACAGCGACGGCGAGTATCAGATTAACTTTACCACAAACACATTTATGGGCAGGCTCAAATCCAATATTATCATCGGAAAATATCCGTATGATATGATAGAAATGCCGTTTGAGCTTTCTCCGATAGATTTTGTTGCAAAAGCAATCCTCCTTCTGTCACAGACTCCAAAGAACTGCACTGTATTCCACCCGTTCAATAATCATATGCTGATGATGGGCGACCTGTATATGGAGATGGATAGAATCGGACTTCACTCGCAGGCATCAGAAACAGAGGAATACGAAAAGGCTCTTGAAGAAGCAAAGCAAAATCCCGAAAAGGCAAAAATTCTTTCCAGTATGCTTGCCTACCAGAATATGGCGCACGGTCAAAAGATATTCTCCGTTGGAAAGAGCAATAAATACACCATGCAGGTGCTCTACAGAATGGGATTCCGCTGGCCTGTGACATCGCTTGACTATATGAAACGCTTTATCAGTGCACTCCGAGGACTTGGCTTCTTTGATTTTAGCTAATTTATTGCATTTTATTCATATGTATGTTATAATATTATTCGAAACGAACGATTTAAATGGGAAAGAAGGGGGCTTATGTAATTGATTAAGAAATATAAAATCAATTAACAGATGGTATCTATACCAAGCCAAAAGGAGGAAATGATATGAATAAAGTTATGAAGCGTATTTTGCAAGTTTTGTTGGTGCTTTTGTCGCTTGTTGTAATAGCCGCAGTTGCGTTTTTGGTGCTGTATTTTACCAGAATCCAGACCTTCAGCAGTATTGAGAAGCTTACAGATTATGAGGATGGCTACAATCTCTATAGTATGGACGTCAAATACGATTACAATCTTGACAGTATTATCGATTACGGCATTAAGGACGATCAGACGATGATTGACGCAATTGTGAAAGAGGCAATGCCGCTGTTGCCTGTGAAGATCGAAGCCCCCAATTTCGGCTGTACGGCGCTTACACTGACCGATAAGGACGGCAACGTTCATATGGGACGTAATTACGATTTTAGTAAAGATACGTCTTCAATGTTGGTCTACTGCACTCCGAAGGACGGCTATAAATCTATTGCCTTTGCGGCGCTTGACAATGCTTCGGCAAATGTGCCGGATGAGAATATCAAAAGTAAGCTGGCGAGCCTGACCGCACCGTTTATATGCCTTGACGGTATGAACGAAAAGGGTGTGTCCATCGCCGTGCTGACGCTTGATAGTGAGCCTGTGCACCAGAACACAGGCAAGCCCGTAATTTCA
Source organism: uncultured Ruminococcus sp. (assembly GCA_946414115.1). GTDB lineage: Bacteria > Bacillota > Clostridia > Oscillospirales > Acutalibacteraceae > Ruminococcoides. The sequence goes on from CAMKNF010000097.1 coordinate 6,190, forward strand.
ACTACGCTTGCCATACGCCTTGTGCTTGACAGAGCGGCGACTACAGAGGAAGCGGTAGAGCTTTTGAAAAGCTATGATATGTTCGCTTCCAGCGGCAGAGACTATCATTTTTACATCACCGACGCATCAGGTGACGGCAGAGTAATAGAGTATGACATTAACGGCGAACCGAGAGAGCTTATAGATACTCCGTCAGAAGCGGTTACTAATTTCTTAATTCGTCATAAGGATGAGGTGCTTCCGAATCAGAAAAACGGTATCTACGGTCACGGCAGGGAACGCTATGATGCCGTGCTGAAGGTGATGGAGACGGAAATAGGCAATTACACCAACGATACCGTGTGGAACGCAATGAAATCGGCGGCACAAGACCCCAACCCCGATGACATCACAAGCAACACACAATGGTCTATTTCATATAACAATACTGACCTTACCGCCGAGATAGCCCTTCGTCGCCACTGGGATGACGTAACACGCTGCGAGCTGGAAAACAAGGTGACGACGCCGGTAAAATGAGCTGCACAAAGTATTCTGTAAAATAAAATTAAGCGAGTTGACGCATTCGCAAATTTCCCTCCTATCAGGTACAATGTATCTGACAGGAGGGATTTTTTACATTCAGGTTATCCCTTTTAGCTAAACGATAATTTAGCCGAGTGCCTCGGCGGGCAAATCGAGTGGAAAAGTTAGTTTGTTTGGAGAAAATTGTAGCCCGAATTTTAAGTTGATATATAGGTAAACGTTGATTTTTATAGTGTAGGGAACAACCCCTGTGTTGTTCCTACATAAGTTAGATGAACGACAGTTAGGAACGACACAGGGGTCGTTCCCTACGATTATAGAGGAAACGTCACCAATATATCAAAATTTGTTAAGCAAACAAACCTTTCCAAACAACACGCAACATTACAAATTCGGAGCGAAGCGACCATTAATTCCGCATTCCTAATTCCTAATTCCACATTTAATTATAGTTTGTCGTAAATTGCATTGTAATATTGCACAACACATTTAGTTAGCAATGGCTAACCAGATGTGTGACCTGCTGAAAATTTCGGATGAGCGGAAAAATTCTGAAAATAATATTGACAAATCAAGACAGGATTATTATAATATTTGACGGTTAGCAGAAGCTAACTTATAATTTACATATTGAGTTAGCGGTTGCTAATCAGATTAACAAAGAGGTGAAAATGATGCCGCTTACATTTGCAGTTATCGGAGAAGAAAACATAATCAAGAAAATCGGCGGAAAGCAGGAGGTCAGGACACATCTTGAAAACCTCGGCTTTAACGTTGGCGGAGCTGTTACGGTGCTTAACACAATCGGCGGAAATGTCATAGTAAAGGTAGATCGGAAGAGCGTCGTGTAGGGAAAGAGTGTAGATCTCGGTGGT
>CAMKNF010000098.1 GCA_946414115.1 uncultured Ruminococcus sp.
AAATGCACACCACAGGGATAGTTATTTTCTGAATAAATCTGCCAAACCTCTTGAATTTTGGCAAAAACGGTTTGTGTTTTGTCTTGTCGAGGAGCTTATAAGTTGAAAGAATAAGCGCAGGCATAAAGATAAATACAGTAATAAGGCTGATTGCAACGCCTTTTGCAAGTGCAAGTCCGAGGTCGGCGCCGATTCCGAAACGCATAAGAATGAGTGCGAGGAATCCGATTACCGTAGTAAGTCCGCTTGAAAGAATCGAGGTTGTCGATTTGCAGAGTGCATCAACCATTGCACTTTCGGGATTGTCATTTACCTTTCGGCATTCTTCAAACCTGTGAATGAGAAAAACAGAATAGTCGAGTGAAACGGCAAGCTGTAAAACAGAGCCGGCGGCATTTGTGACGAATGAAATTTCACCGAATATTGCGTTTGAGCCGTTGTTAAGAATAATTGCAGCTCCGAGTCCCAGAAGAACAATAATAGGCTCAAACCATGATTTTGTAGTAATAATGAGAACAATAAGCACAAAGAGAACGGCGATTATTGTTATTATTCTGATTTCCGAAACTGTATTTGTAGTGGCAACTGCGGTGGAAACCGCACTTCCTGTAAGAACGTTGTCGTCACCGATAATTTTTCTTATTTCCTGCGTTGCAGATATTCTGCTGTGTTCCTCAATCGTTACGGTAAACAAAGTGTTGTTGTCCTTGTAGTAGGTTTCAACTGTGTCCGTATCAAGTGAAGACAGAGGAACGGTAATGTCTGATGCATCATCAAGCCACATAACGTCGATAACGCCGCTTACCTTTTCAATCTTTTCTTTGTATTCAAGAGCCTGCGGAACTGTCACATCGTAAATCATAACTCTGGTATTAGGAATATCTCCGTCAAACTCATCTTTCATAACGTCAATCGAAATTGTTGACTCGCAGTCTTCGGGAAGATAGTCGTTTATATCATAGTTTACTTCGACTATATTCTGCAAAATCATACATACAATAAACAGTATGGCAAAAATTACAATTATCATCTTTCTGTGCTTTACAATGCCGGAATAAAATTTTTTCAATTAACTCTGCTCCTTCCAAATCTTATTTTTATGCCTGATTATAGAAAATTATATTTTTTCATACAACTATAAAACGGCTAATATTACATAGCTGTATAAAAATTACACAAAAAAGCCTTAATGACGGTCAAATTTCAAGCTTTGTGTGTTGCAAATTTGCCCGTCAACTGTATAATAAATATAATCTGAAATTACGGAAGGTGCATTTATGAAACATTCGGTTACAACGCTTAATACAAAACGCCTTATTGCCGCCTCGCTTAAAAAGATTATGTCAAAAAAGCCCTTTTCAAAAATTACCGTGACTGAAATCATTAAGGACTGCGGCATAAACAGGAAAACATTTTACTACCATTTTGCCGACATTTACGCTTTGCTTAAGTGGATGTTTGAGGAGGAAGCCGTTGAGGTTGTCAAAAATTTTGATATTTATACTAATCCCGAGGAAGCAATAGAATTTGTCTTTGAGTACGTTGAAAAAAACGAGCATATCATTAACTGTGCATATGATTCAATCGGTAGGGAAGAGATGAAAAACTTTTTCTCGTCTGATTTCAGGGGAATCATCAGCGGACTTATTACCGACGCAGAAAAAAGCTTTGGAGTAACGCTTGATGAAAATTACAAAAAATTCCTCACTAATTTCTACACGGAGGCTTTCTCGGGAATGCTTATCGACTGGGTGAAAGACAGAGAGTTTAAGGACAAAAAATTGACGGTAGAATATGTAACGAAAACGGTAAAAAGCACAATCGAGGGTGTTATGAGAAAAGAAAAGGAAAATAAATCTGCTCCCGACTGAAAAACAAATTGCCCATAATCTTGTAAAATGTTATCTGATATTTTACAAAACAATGATTGAAATTACTTCCTGCATAATATATAATTAAATTAGTATAGGAAATCATAATAATCGGAACAAACTCTATACGAAGGGACGTAATTTCAATGAGAAAAACAAAAATTGTATGTACCATCGGTCCGGCTTGTAACACAAAGGAAATGCTCCTTAAAATGATTGACGCAGGAATGAACGTTGCAAGAGTAAATATGTCGCACGGCACATATGACGAGCTTGAAAAGCTTTTTGCAACAATAAAGGAAGCAATCCGTGAAAGCGGAAAGAATGTTTCCATTCTTCTTGATACAAAAGGTCCCGAAGTGAGAGTGGGCACTTTCAAGGACGGCGGAGTAAAGCTTGAAGAGGGCAAAACCTTTTCGCTTTTAAAGGAATGTGAACAGGGCGATCAAAACGGCGTAGGGTTATCTTTCCCGAAGCTTGTTGACCTGTTCTATGCTGAAAGCGCAAAGGCAGTCGGCAGAGAGCTTTTGCTTGACGACGGAATTATTTCGCTTGTGGTCAAAGAGGTTAAAGAGGACAGAATTGTCTGCACTGTCAACAAGGGCGGTACGCTCAAAAACCGCAAGAGCATAAATATCCCCGGTTACTACATCAATATGCCCTATGTCAGCGCACAGGACAGAAAGGATATTGAGTTCGGTCTTACACACGGCGCAAATGTTGTTGCAGCTTCGTTTGTACGTACCCACGAGGACGTAAGAACCTTAAGAGATTTTATCGACAGCATCGGCTTTGAATATGTTGAAATTATCGCAAAGATTGAAAATCAGAGCGGCGTTGACGATATGGACGCAATTATGGATTACGCAGACGGAATTATGGTAGCAAGAGGCGATATGGGCGTTGAAATTCCGTTTATCAAGCTCCCTGAAATACAGAAAACGCTTATCAGAAAATGCGTTGCAAGGGGTAAATATGTAATCACAGCAACACAGATGCTTGAAAGTATGACAACTGCTCCACGTCCTACACGTGCCGAAATCAGCGACGTTGCAAACGCAGTTTACGACGGTACCAGCGCAGTAATGCTTTCAGCCGAGTCGGCGGCAGGCAAGTACCCCGTTGAAAGCGTAAAGGCGCTTGACGCTATCTGTACAGAGGCGGAGAATAACGGCGAGTTTACCGCACTTCACGAGTATATTGAAGCTCATTCGGTCAAGGATAAAAATGCAATCAGAGGAAGTATCTGCAAGGCGGCAAAGGAAATTGCGGCAGAGGTAGGCGCAAAGGCTATTATTGTTGAGAGTGCAACGGGCAGAGTTGCAAGGGCAATGGTTCATTTCAGACCCGAAGTTCCTGTTATCGCCGTTGTTACCTCACAGCTTGTTTGCAGAAAGCTCTGCCTGAACTGGGGTGTTACCGCTTTAATCGGCGAGGAAAAACGTACCTCGGACGCAATAACAAAGCAGGCTATGGAAAAGGCACTCAGCACAGGACTTGTCCACAAGGGAGATACGGTTGTAGTGCTTTCGTCAAACAGAACCTGCCCGACCTCAAGCACAGACTCACTCAATATAAGGATACTTTGATATGGATAATATAATTTTAATCGGAATGCCCGGCTCAGGAAAAAGTACGCTCGGCGTACTGCTTGCAAAGGCGCTGGGATATTCCTTTACCGATACCGATTTAATAATCAGCAGAATTGCAGGCAAGCCCCTGCAAAAAATCCTCGACGAGGACGGACTCGACAGCTTTCTTGACATTGAGGAAAAGGTCGGAGCAGAGCTTGAATGCAACAGCACCGTAATTGCAACAGGCGGCTCAATGGTGCTTTCCGAAGAAGCGATGAAGAATCTAAAAGCACAGGGCAAGGTTCTTTACATAAACGTTCCGCTTGACGAGATAAAGCGTAGAGTAACGAACATAAAGACAAGGGGAATAGCATTTAAAAAAGGTGAAACCCTTGATGATGTCTATAAAGTAAGAGTACCGCTCTACGAAAAGTACGCTGATATTACGGTAGACTTTGTTGATTGCACAAACGGCGGAATAGAGGACACTGTAAATTTAATGGTTGAGAAGATAAAGAACGGAGATGTTCTATGAGATTAGACGGAATTGGTTTATTTGTTGACGATATGGAAACAATGATTAGATTTTATCGTGATGTGCTTGGCTTTGAAATCAAGGAAGCCGAAGATGCGGTAAACGTATATCTTATAAAAGACGGAACACTTTTTATGCTTTACGAAAGAAAAAACTTTGAAAAAATGACGATCAGAAAGTATGAATATCTTAAAGGATTAAACGGTCATTTTGAAATTGCGTTGTATGTAGATACTTTTGAAGAAGTTGATATTGAATTTGCAAAGGCAGTGTCAAAAGGAGCAACTCCTGTATTGGAACCTACAGATGAACCGTGGGGACAAAGAACTTGCTATATCGCAGACCCTGAAGGAAATTTGATTGAAATCGGCTCATTCAACAAACCGTTTGAGCGATAAATAGGAATTTGTAGGAGAAAACGAAGTGACTTTTGATATAAAGAAATTAGAATGGACAAGAGAACCTGAAAGTTATGATATCGCTGATAATAGAATAGAAATAACCACAAAACCGTTTACGGATTTATGGCAAAGAACCTATTATCATTTTAGGAATGACAATGCACCTGTATTGCAAATGCATACCAATGAGCGATTTTTTTCATTTACTGTAAAAACGGAATTTGAAAGCAAGCATAGATTTGACCAATGTGGTATTGTAATGTATCTTGATAGTGATAATTGGTTAAAAGGCTCAATAGAATATGAGAATGAAAAATTTCAGCATTTAGGTAGTGTTGTTACAAATAACGGTTATTCTGATTGGGCAACTACTGAAATTAGTGTTGACATAAAATCTATGTGGTATAGGTTTAGCCGAAGAGAAGATGATTATTGTATTGAATGTTCTGAGGATGGTATAACATTCAAGCAGATGAGAATTTGCCATATGTGGAATGGCGGAGAAGAAATTTGTTTTGGAATTTATGCTTGCAGTCCGGAAGATTCTTCGTTTAAGGCAGTATTCACAAATATGGAGATTACCGAATGTAAATGGTTGGCACATAATGGACAAAAACCGGATTTGTGCTAACAGATTTGAATTTATATCAAATTAACAACTTCCACTTTAACATTTAGCTTATATAGTAAACGGCAGACTGTAATTCAGCCTGCCGTTTGTCATTTACCGCACGTTTTATGTAGAGCGGTATTATGCGTTTAGTCCGAATGAAATTGAAATAGCGTTGTTAATGTCGTTCATTGCGCTTTCATCAATTGAACCCATTTTTTCCTTTAAACGCTTTTTATCGATTGTTCTTACCTGTTCAAGCAGAACAACGCTGTCCTTTGCAAGTCCCGAGCTGTCTGCGTGCAGAGGAATGTGGGTGGGAAGATTTGCCTTTGACTGCTGGCTTGTGATTGCAGCGGCAATAACCGTCGGACTGAATCGGTTTCCCACGTTGTTCTGCACAATGAGAACAGGTCTTATTCCGCCCTGTTCCGAGCCGACAACAGGGCTTAAATCGGCATAATAAATGTCACCACGACGTATATTCAAGGCTTTCACGCTCCAAATAATTTATTTACTGATATTTTTGCCTATCCGATAGCTTTTATACAGCTATTACATAATATTTTTGGGCGTAAAATTTGTGAATATTATTCCTTGACAGAATTTTAAATTTGTATGTATCAATCAGTTTTTATCCGCTTTTATCTCTGAAAATTCAATATTCAGCTCTGCATTTTTAATTTCTACACCCGTAATTTCCCCGTCTTTGTCTGTGGTAATAACGCAATCTCCGCTGTCGGTTTTTAAATTATATGTACATACGCTGTCACTTTGAGTTGAAAGCTTTGCTCTGCCCTGTGAGATACCGTCGAGAATTGATTTTACAAGGCTCGGGAAGCTCTTTTGCGGAAGATACACCTCGTCTGCACTGCAAATAAGATTTTCCCTCGACATTTCAAGCTCGCCGTTCTTGTACCCAAAGCTTATTCCGTCAAGCTCTTCGGGACTGCTTATGCTTATATATGCAACGCCCTGCCTGTTTGTGCTGATACTTCCTGAATATTCCGCATCACGATAACTTGCTTTAAAATTTGCGGAAAAGTCCGTTACAATATCCGCAGTCTCGTTATTTGACTGACATCCGCTGAAAAGCAAAATCAGCAAAAAAGAAAAGACATATAATGTTTTCAAAACCCTCTTGGTCATAATTCCCTCCGTAGGTGTTTTTATACATTATATGTCTTTGTTATTTTTAAAATTACGTCAAACAAGCCGTTGAATTAAAATCCGCATTTTCTGAAAGCCTGCGGAATTTCGTCTATAAGGTCTGTCGGCAGCATTGAAATTTTGCCGAGCTTTTCGGCGGCAAGGTCGCCCGCTAAACCGTGAAGGTAAACAGCCGCTGATGCCGCATCAAATGCATTTGCACATTGCGCAAGCAAAGAGCCTGTCATTCCGGCAAGCACATCTCCGCTTCCGCCGGTAGCCATTCCCGAATTTCCCGTTCGGTTAATCAGAATTTTCCCATCAGGGGCAGAGATAATTGTTCCCGAACCTTTCAGCACTGTAACAACGCTGTACTCCTTTGCAAAATCAGCCGCAATCTCGGCTCTGTTTTCGTTTATGGCTTTCGGAGTTGACTTTACAAGCCTTGCCATTTCTCCCGGGTGGGGAGTAATGATAATCGGCGCTTTTGCTTTTTTGAGAATATCAGTATTCTTTGCTACGCAATTGAGTGCGTCTGCGTCAAGCACAAGCGGTTTTGCGCAATTTTCTATAAAAGAATAAACAAGTTTTTCCGTATCGTCACATACAGATAACCCGCAGCCGATAAGCACTGCACTTGACTTTTCAGCCTCGCAAAGCAGAAAATCAATGTTGCTTTTGCTGATTTTACCGTCAGGCGTTTCTTCAAGCGGAAAAAATACGCTCTCAAAAATCGCACCTGCCGCAATCGGATAAATGCTTTTCGGCAACGCTGTTTTCAGCAGACCGAGTCCGCACCTTAAAGCCGCTTGTCCAGCCATAATAGCCGCACCAGCCATTCCGTAACAGCCGCAAATGCAAAGCAGCGAGCCGAGCGTGCCTTTGTTTGCATCATCCGGACGGTTAAAAACTGCCTTTTTAACAATATTTCTGTCGGTTTGTTCCATTAAATCAACCTGCATTTCTTTTATAGAACAGCTTTAAAACAATATCCTTGTTAAGATACCTTTTCATTCCCTCTAAAATCTGCTCGTTGGGGGAGAAAATCAACAGGCATTTTCCGTAAGCGGCACTGTTGAAAACCGCATAATAATTTTCATTGTCAGCGTCAATGTCACGAGCGGCAATAAAGCTCTTGGTAAATCTCATACCGTCAACCGACTTTTCGCCCTTTTCCAGCTTTTCAATTTCTCTTATCGGCACTTTGCAGATACGCTTTCTTTTGCGCAGTGAAATTACCTTTGAAATTTCAAGCTCGTCGCCTGCAACGGAGTATTCAAATTCAACTCTCTGCGAGGTGATTATGTACCACACAACGTATATTCCGCCCATAAACAAAAA
>CAMKNF010000099.1 GCA_946414115.1 uncultured Ruminococcus sp.
CGCAAAGGGACTTTGCGAAAAGATTAAGAAGGAAGTAAACGCCGAGGACTACGAGCATCCGCTGAAAGGCTTTAAGATTGTTGTTGACGCAGGAAACGGCGCAGGCGGTTTTTACGCAGACAAGGTGCTTTCCGTACTCGGCGCTGACACCGAGGGCAGCCGTTACCTTGACCCCGACGGAATGTTCCCGAACCACGTTCCCAATCCCGAGGATGCAACGGCTATGGCGTCAATCTGCGAGGCTGTAAAGGAAAGCAACGCCGATTTAGGCGTAATCTTCGACACCGACGTTGACCGTGGCGGCGCTGTTGACTCAAAGGGCAACGAGATAAACCGCAACAGGCTTGTAGCCGTTGCCGCCGCAATTGCGCTTGAGGGCAACGACGGAGGAACAGTCGTTACCGACTCTATCACTTCAAGCGGACTTAAGGAATTTATTGAAAACACGCTCGGCGGAAAGCACTACCGCTACCGCAGAGGTTATAAGAATGTAATTGACAAGGCGCTTGAGCTGAATGCGCAGGGAATAAACTGTCCTCTAGCGATTGAAACCTCGGGACACGCCGCAATGCGTGAGAATTATTTTCTTGACGACGGCGCATATCTCTGCACGAAAATTATCATAAAAATGGCACAGCTCCGCAAAGAGGGCAAGGAGCTTGACGAGCTGACCTCTGCGCTTAAAGAGCCTGTCGAAAGCAAGGAAATCAGATTTAAGATTACCGAAAAGGATTTCAGAGCCTGCGGTGAAAAGATTATAGCCGACCTCTCCGAATATGCAGAAAAGCAGGACGACTGGCAGGTTGCCGACGATAACCGAGAAGGAATCAGAGTATCGTTCGGCAAAGGAAACGGCGACGGCTGGTTTTTACTCCGACTTTCCGTTCACGACCCGATTATGCCGCTTAACATTGAAAGCGACAGCAAAGGCGGCGTTGATTTGATTTATAATCAGCTGTTTGAGTTTTTGAAAACTACAGACGGTTTGGAGATTTAATCCTACAAATTATAGGTTAAAAAACAATTTTTGTGCGGCAACTTGCCGCCGCAACCCGTGGTTGCGGGGTTGAAAACTGAAATGTATAGCCAAAAACATCGGTTGCGGGGTATAATTTGGGCAACAAATCAACGAGGAGGGCATATCAATGAACATTGAAACAGCCAACAGATTATTACAATACAGAAAGAAACATAACCTCAGTCAGGAGGAGCTTGCCGCTAAAATCGGTGTAAGCAGACAGGCAATATCAAAATGGGAACGTGCCGAGGCATCTCCCGACACTGATAACCTTATTTTGCTCGCAGAAATCTACGGAGTTTCGCTTGACGAGCTTTTAAAAGGTGAAAACGCCAAAAGTGAAAATGATGAAAAATCGGATGAAAACAATTCCGAGCCAAATTCAAATGAGGGTTACCAGTATAATTACAGCTATTCCTACGGACCGAACGGCGAAACCGAAACAAAGTACGAAAAGGTTGACAAGGTTTCATTTAAAAACGGAATCCACGTTGACTCAAAGAACGGCGACCACGTTCACATAAACTTTAAGGACGGCGTGCACGTTCACGACAAGAACGGTGACGAGGTTCACGTAGGCTGGAACGGAATACACGTTGAGGAAAACGGCAAAAAGCGTGTTTACACCGATGAAAACGGAAATATTATGGTTGATGAGGAGCTTAAGCGCCGTCACAAAAGCAAAAACAAGTGGAACAAGTTTCCGTTTTTCATCTTCCCTATACTCGCATTTGCGTGGTGGGGCGCAAGCGGAGTATGCTTCGGCTGGGCGTTAAGCTGGATTTGCCTGCTTACCATTCCGCTTTATTACACACTTGTTGACGCAATCTACGAGCGCAAGGCAAGTCACTTTGCATATCCTGTGCTTGTGGCAATCGCCTACATACTTTTCGGTTACTTCAATGTTTGCGGCGGCTGGGCTGTAGGCTGGCTTGTGTTCCTCACAATCCCGATTTATTACTGGATTTGCGGATTGTTCGGCGACGATGACGAGCACAACGAATGCAAATGCAATGAATGTGAATAATGATATTCAAAACTGCCTGTCGGATAGTCCGACAGGCAGTTTTGCTGTTCTCAATCATTTTCAATCAAAATAGAATATTTCTTCAAATTTCTTATCAAGAGCAATACATAAAATCAATGCAAGCTTTGCCGTAGGATTAAACTGTCCTGTTTCTATTGAGCTGATTGTGTTTCTCGATACACCTACCATTTCTGCAAGACGGCTTTGTGACAAATTCTTTTCAGCTCTTACTTCCTTAAGACGGTTTTTAAGTATAAGGGTATCGTCCATCTACATTACCCCCGTAATCTGAATGATAAAGAGGATAAAAAACATTATGCATAAAGCAAAGTACAAAACCGTAACTAACAGTTCGTGCCTGCAGTGTAGTTTTATAAATTTAACTAAAAACAGTGTGCTCAACATTCCAAAGAAAATGAACCAGCTGCCGAAACTGACTTTTCCGGTAAATATAACTTCCAGCAAGGCTATCAGACAGCAGAGTATCAAACCAATACGGGTTGCAATGCTACCTGCGGATTTGAGTACATCATACTCATATATATCCTGATTTTTATTCTCTTCACGGCTTTTTGCTAAAATTTCTTCTTTATTCATATTTATTCTCCTTTGCCAAGTTTTCTTGTCATTTTTATTATAGCATCGCCAAGTTTACTTGTCAATAGTTTTTGCAAAGTTTTCTTGGCAGTTTGTTTAAAAATGGAGGCAGTTCGAAATAACGAACTGCCTTCAAAATATCAATTAACAATTATCCTTCAATATATTCCAGATTTTCTGTATCAAGCTGTGATGTGCGCATTGCAGGCGTGCAAAGCGGAATTTTCTTGCCGTTCTTTATGAACAACGGAACTTCGTTGAGCGCAACCTCAATGTAATGCGTTCCCTTTGTCATTTTTTCGGTAACAACCTTTGTTCCGCTCAGCTTAACAAACGTCATATCCTCGGGCAGATAAACATATCTTCCGCCGACGTTCTGCTCGTAAACAGGGCAAATCATACATTCGTCGCCGAGCATAAGCTGGGTTTCGCACTCACGTGCGATTTTATCGTCGGGGTAGTCAAACGAAAGCGGTCTGAAAATCATTTCGTTTTCTTCGCTCGCCTTGCGGAAAGTGCTGTAGAGATACGGAATCAGGCGGTAACGCACCTCGATAATATCCTTGAAATCTTCGCTGTTTTCAAAATTGTAGCACTCCTGATCCCTTGTTCCGAGAGCGGCGTGGTTACGCATAAGCGGTGTGAAAACTCCGAGAGCAAGGAAACGCAGAACGAGGTCACGTGTTGCGTTCTCGTTAAAACCGCCCAAATCTGCACCGCAGTAGAGGAAACCGCACATATTCGCCGAAGGGAGCATTTTGAGATTAAGCAGAATATGCGACCACCACGAATGATTGTCGCCGAACCAGATACCGCTTGAACGGTGTGCGCCGATGTATGACGCACGTGAGAACATAAGGATTTTTTCCTCGCCGAACTCCTTGGCAAAATACTCGCCTGCCGCCTTTGTCATATTTGCGCCGTAGATATTGTGAACACGGTCGTGGCAAACCTGCTTGCCGTCAACGGTGTGGTAAATGCTTGAATAATCCTCGGGACTGTTCGAAAGTCCGAGGAAGGTGTCCTTTAAATTGAAGAATTTAGTAAGGTCGAGATTTTCGCCCTTGAGTGAAACAGCCTTGTCGAGAGCCTTTTCAAGTCCCTTTACAGAATAGAAAATTGCAGGCTCGTTCATATCGTTCCAGAAACCGTCAATTCCTGCATCGGTCAGCACCTTATATTTTGAGCCGAACCACTCACGCACGTCCTTGCGGAGAAAATCGGGAAAGCCGACAATTCCCGGCCATACGCCACCCTCAAAGTCGGTGCCGTCCTCGTTTTTGCAGAAATATCCGTTATCTCTGCCCTCTTCATAAACGCTGTAGCCGTCCTCTTTCTTAACGCCTGCGTCAATAATCGGAATAAGGTGGATTCCCTGTTCACGCTTTTTGCTTACGTAGTCGGCAAAATCGGGGAATTTTTTGTCGTCAACCGTAAAGTCCTTGTAGCTGTCCATATAGTCAATGTCAAGATAAACGCAGTCGAGCGGAATTCCCGCCTTGTCGTAGCCGTCAATTACGCTGTCAACTGTCTTTGCATCAGGATAGCTCCAGCGGCTCTGCTGATAGCCAAACGCCCAAAAAGGCGGAATATAGCTTTTGCCGATTGCGTTTCTGAATTCCTTTACAATCTCAATCGGCTTGTTACCCTTTATATAATAGAAATCAAAATCAGTTCCGTCGATTGTAATGACGGTTTTGTTCTTTGAGGTGTAGCCGATGTCCCAGCGGATTCTTGCAGGAAAATCAATGAAAATTCCGAAATTATCACTGCCCGAAAGCATCAGAAAATTGTGAGCCGCATAGAGAGATGACTTTGTTTCGGTGTGAAACGGGTCGTCACTGCAAAAGCTTTCGTACATCCAGCCACGCTTGTTGATTCCTCTCGGAGCCTCGCCCAGACCGTAAACGATGTCGCTGTCGGTCATATCAAATTCAAGGACAAATTTTCCGTCCTCTTCTCTGCTCTTAAAAGGGAAATCTTTATTATCTGATGTTTCAAATTTTCCGACAACAGCCTCTGTGCAAATCGGTTTGCCGAAGGTGAATTTTTTAATCATAATACCGCTCCTTTTCATATTAAATTCTATTTCTATTTTATACTTTTAAAAATAATTTTAGTATATATTTTTAGAGTATTTATGGTAATATTTTATTTTTTATCGAGCAACGCATTAAAATAATGCTACAATCCAATCATACAGCGGAACAAACGCAATCGGCAGGAAAATTGCAGGCACCATATTCATAACCTTTAGCTTTGTAATTCCGAGAATATTCAGCGCAAGTCCTATGATTATAACATAGCCTACGCAGTTCATTTCATTTACAACCGCAGTTGTGAGCAACGGCTCAATCCACGTTGCAAGGAGCGTGATAAGTCCCTGATACACAAGCACAAATCCGGCAGAGAACAGAACGCCAACGCCGAGCGTGCTTGCAAAAATTATGCTTGAGCAGAAGTCCATTGCCGACTTTGTAAACAACACCGAGCAATCGCCCTCAAGTCCTGCCTGTAAAGAGCCGACAATCGTCATTGCTCCCACGCAGAACAGCAGACAGGACGACACAAATCCCTGTGCTACGGTTGAATTTTTATCGCCCTTGCTTACCTTTTGTTCAATGAATTTTCCCACGTTATTTACACGCTTGTCCAAATCAAAAAGCTCTCCGATGATTGTGCCGACAATCATAGCTATAACCGCAATCAGCGTGTTCTGACCGCAAAGGCAACCTGAAATTCCGATAAATGCCGTGATAAGACCAAGCGCCTTGAAAACCGAGTCGCCGACACGCTCGGGTATTCCCTTTTTGAACACAAGTCCTATAGTTCCGCCAAAAAGCACAGTTGCCGTATTTACAAAAGTTCCGACTAATCCGTACATTTTACCATTCCATTCCTTTTTACTATATTAAAGTATATATCATTTCAAAAAAACATTCAACTGATTTATAAAATAATCTTATGACTGTTGAATTTATTATTCCGATATGATAAAATATATAGATAAGATAAACTGATAAGAAATGTACTGATTTACATTAAGCTAATAAACCTTTGAAAGGGGTTAACGGATATGTGTGGTATTTGCGGATTTACAGGGCAGGTTGTTGACCGTGACGACGTCATCAGAAGTATGACCGAGGTCATCACCCACAGAGGTCCCGACTCTGACGGATTTTTTACGGACGACTATATTTCAATGGGCTTCCGCCGTCTTTCAATCATCGACCTTGACGCAGGTCATCAGCCGATTTACAACGAGGATAAGTCGCTTGTCCTCACCTTTAACGGCGAAATCTACAACTACAAGGAGCTTCGAAAGGTTCTTATTCAGAAAGGACACAAGTTCTACACCGACACTGACAGTGAGGTGCTTGTTCACGGCTTTGAGGAGTGGCAGGAGGATTTACTGCCGAAGCTTCGTGGTATGTTCGGCTTTGCAATCTACAACACAAAGGACAAGTCTGTATTTATAGCACGTGACTTTTTCGGAATCAAGCCGATGCACTACACGCAAATCGGCGAGGATTTTGTTTATGCAAGCGAAATCAAGAGTATTCTTGAACACCCGAAGTTTGTAAAGAGGTTCAATACAAAAGCGCTTGATACCTATCTTTCGTTCCAGTACGCAGTTCCCCCCGAAACCTTCTTTGAGGGTGTGTACTGCCTTATGCCCGGTCACTACCTCTGGTACCGTAACGGCGAGGTTGAAACCACACGTTACTTTGAGCCACGTTTTAACCCGAATGAAGAAATGAGCGAGGAGCAGGCTGTAAACGAGATTGAAAAGGTATTTGAAAACTCCGTAAACGCACATAAAATTGCAGATGTTGAGGTCGGCTGTTTCCTTTCAAGCGGCGTTGACTCAAGCTACGTTTCAACGTATTTTGCAGACCAAAAGACCTTTACCGTAGGCTTTGACTTCGGCGAGAAGTACAACGAAATAAGCTGGGCTGAAAACCTGAGCAAGAAAATCGGCGTTGAGCATCACACCCACCTGATTTCAAGTGAGGAGTTCTGGGACGCTGTTCCGACTGTTCAGTACCATATGGACCAGCCGCTTGCAGACCCGTCGTGTATTGCGCTGTACTTTGTCTCACGCCTTGCAAGTCAGTATGTAAAGGTTGTGCTTTCGGGCGAAGGTGCCGACGAGCTTTTCGGCGGCTACACCTGCTACAACGACCCGAGAGTTTTCAAGATATATCAGACAATCGTGCCCCACTGCATAAGAAAGGCTATAAGAGCTGTCTGCCGCAAGCTTCCCGACATCAAGGGCAGAGATTACCTTATCCGTGCCTGCGACCCGCTTGAAGAACGCTACATAGGCAATGCGTTTATGTACGACTACAAGCAGAAAAAGGATTTGCTCAAAGACCCCTCAATTGCAACACGTCCGCAGGACTACACGAGAAAATACTACTACCGCTGCAGAAAGTACGACGACGTTACAAAGATGCAGTATCTTGACATAAATATGTGGATGGTCGGTGACATTCTTCTTAAAGCCGACAGAATGAGTATGGCTAACTCTCTTGAGCTGCGTGTTCCGTTCCTTGACAAGGAGGTTTTCAAGGTTGCGTCCTCGCTCCCCACAAGACTGCGCTGCAACAAGTCGAACACAAAGTACGCTATGAGAAAAGCCGCTGTTCGTCATATGCCCGAGGAAACCGCCGAAAAAGAAAAGCTCGGCTTCCCCGTTCCTACAAGAGTATGGCTGCGAGACGAAAAGTACTACAATGTAGTTAAAAAGAAATTCAAGGGCAAGACCGCAGAAAAGTTCTTCAACACAGA
>CAMKNF010000100.1 GCA_946414115.1 uncultured Ruminococcus sp.
CGTAATAAAGGAACTTGTGGAAAATTCAATAGACGCAGGCGCAAAGAACATCACCGTTGAAATCAAAAACGGCGGAACAACCTTTATGCGTGTCACCGACGACGGATGCGGAATTTTAAAAGAGGACATCAAGGTAGCCTTTTTAAGACACGCAACGAGCAAGGTTAAATTTGAAAACGACCTTGACTGTATTTCAACACTCGGTTTCAGGGGTGAAGCACTCGCCTCAATCTGTACAGTTTCAAGGTTACAGCTGATTACGAGAAATAAAAACGAAGAAATCGGTTCAAGCTATGAAATTGACGGCGGTGAAGAAGTTTCCTTTGATGATGCAGGCTGTCCCATAGGAACAACCTTTATTATCAGGGATTTATTCTTCAACATCCCCGCAAGGGCGAAGTTTCTCAAAAAGGACGTTTCCGAGGGAAACGCAGTATCAAATATTATCGACAAAACAGCACTTTCGCATCCTGAAATTGCATTTACTTACATAAAAGACGGTAAGCAAGCGCTAAAAACCTTTGGTGACGGCAAGCTTATTTCGTCAATCTATTCCGTATTCGGCAAGGATTTTGCAAACGGACTTATTCCCGTTGAATACGAGCTTGACGCAATAAAAATCAAAGGATACGTTTCAAAGCCTGTCAATTCACGCCCTAACAGAAATATGCAGAATTTCTTTATCAACGGGCGATATGTTAAGACAAGAACTGCAATGGCGGCTATTGAAGAAGCGTTCAAGGGTTCAATAATGGTGGGAAAATTCCCTTCCTGTGTTCTCGGCATTGAACTTCCATTTGAAATGATTGACGTAAATGTTCACCCTGCAAAAATCGAAGTGCGCTTTATTAATGAAAGACCTGTTTTTGACGCTGTTTACCACGCAGTAAAATCTGCGCTTATGAAATTTGACAGCCGCAAAAACGCATCTTTTAAAAATAATGCGGCGTTTAGCGAACGCAGTAATTTCAATCCATTCAATAATGCACAGGCAATACTTTCAAAGAAGCCTGAAACTCCGAAATCTGCTCCTGCGGTATCTGCAAAACAGGACGTAACGCAGAAGAAAGATTCTTTCAATCCTTTTGAAAGCGTGAGCTTTAATTCGGAAGAAAATGATAAAACTAAAGAACATAAAAGGAAAAACATAGACAATATAAAGCTTTCCGATTCCGGTAATCCGTTCAGTATTATTACAAAACAGGCTGTAAATAATGCCAAAAAAGAGGCTTCATTTAAACCACAACAGCAGATTATTCCGACAATAGTAACAGAGGCTGAACTGGAAATAATAAAGACAGAAGAAAAAGAATCGGAAAATTCCGTTAAAGAAAATAAAGAATTTGATTTTGTTGATACGGAATCAAATTCTGCTCCTGTTCTTATTAATCAGAATGAAACGGAAATCAGATATATAGGTGAAGCATTCGGCACATATATCATTGCCGAAAAGAATAAAAAAGAAATCCTTTTTATTGACAAGCACGCAGCGCATGAGCGTATGATTTACGAAAAGCTGAAAGCAGAAAAAGCCGCTTCATTTTCGCAGATCCTCCTTCAGCCGATTACAGTAACGCTCGAAAAATCCGAGTATGACGCTGCAATTAATAACCTTGATATGTTCAAATCCTGCGCTTTTGACGTTGAGGACTTCGGCAACAGTACAGTAATTGTACGAAGTGCGCCGCAGTATCTTGACGCCGCCGATATTAGTGACTGTATTGCAGAAATGGCTGATTATATTGCAATGGGTAAAAATGATATTTTTACAGAGAAAATGGATTGGTTCTTTCACAATGTTGCTTGTCGTTCCGCAATAAAAGCGGGGAATAAAAGCACTCCTCAGGAGCTTATTGACATTGTAAAAAAACTTGAAGAAAATCCACAGATTAAGTACTGCCCTCACGGCAGACCTGTTTGTATAGTTATGACGAAAAATGAAATTGAAAAGCAATTCGGTAGGGTGTGATATTCTGGAAAATTCAATTAAAGTTATTTCAATTGTCGGTCCTACCGCATCGGGCAAAACAAATCTTGCCGTAAAGCTTGCCCAAAAATTCAACGGTGAAATTGTTTCGGCAGACTCAATGCAGATTTACAAAGGAATGCAGATTGCTACCGCAAAGCCGACATTTGATGAAACGGAAGGCGTAAAGCATCATCTTATAGACTTTGTTTCGCCTGATGAAACCTATTCTGTAGCAATGTTCGTAAAGGACGCATCAAAGTGCATAGCCGATATTTATTCAAGAGGAAAGCTTCCTTTTATTGTCGGCGGAACGGGACTATACGTTGATTCACTTCTTAATAATATAACTTTCAGTGTGGAACAGCGTGACGAAAAGCTGTCGCTTGAGCTTCGTAAAATTTACGAGGAGCAGGGGATAGATACTCTGCTTAAAATGCTTTCGGAGTTTGACATAGATTCAGCCAACAGGCTGAAAGCAGAAAGAAACCCTAAAAGAATAATCCGTGCAATTGAATTTTATAAAACAACGGGTATTACAATTACCGAACAAAATGAAAAGTCAAAGCTTGTAAAAAGCCCTTACAGTCCTGTAAAAATAGGAATTAACTATAAAGACAGGGCAAAGCTTTATGAAAGAATAAACAAGCGTGTTGATTTAATGCTTGAAAACGGACTTGTAAATGAAGCAAAGGACGTCCTTTCAAGTAAATTGAGCTTTACATCAATAAAAGCAATCGGCTACAAAGAACTTCTGCCTTATTTTAACGGTGAAAAAACTCTTGACGAATGTGTAGAAAAGCTTAAAATGGAAACACGCAGATATGCTAAACGACAGATTACATGGTTTAAAAGAGATTTGGATATTAACTGGCTTTATGCAGATAAATATAATTCTTTTGAAGAATTACTTGCAGATGCCGTTGAAATAATAAAAAAAGGATAATTTTATGGATAAATTACTTTTTAAGCGAATACTTGTTTCTGCGCTTACAATTTTAGCGCTTATATATGTAGCTTATCTTCTTATAAGTGCAAATTTTGATATGTACCCAACTGAAAATGCTGTGCAGACTACAGTGACAAATAAGATTTTTACGAATGCATTTATAATCAGAGATGAAAATGTCATAGAAAACAATACTTCGGGAGTCCTTTCCTACTCCTGCTATGAGGGCGAAGAGGTTAAGGCAGGCGGTGAGATTGCAAAGATTTATGAAACAGAGGAAGACGCTCTGGCTCAGACTTCTGCCGCCGCTCTTGAAAAGCAGAAAAACGCTCTTGAAAGTCTTCAAAAGAATAATTCTGTGAACACCGTAGGAATTGACACAATCAACAATTCGATACATAATAATCTTATAACTTACATTGATGATATTAATAACGGAGAGCTCAATTCCGCTCTTTCGGATTCGTATAATCTGCTTTCTTCAATTAACCAGCGCCAGATTTACACAGGTAAATACAAAAACTTCAATTCTGAAATTGCAAGCTTACAGTCGCAAATTGACAGCTTGCGTAATTCTTCGGGTGAGAGCATCGGTACAATCAAAACCGATAAGGCAGGCTACTTTTCTGAATACTGCGACGGATATGAAAATACAATTAAGTATTCCGATGTTGACAGAATTAAACTCAGTGATTTCGAAAACATAAAGAAATCCGAAGTTACTGAGAACACAGCAGGAAAAATCATCAGCAGTTTAAATTGGTATGTTGCGTGCAGGGTATCTGCTGACGAGGCAACAGAGCTTTCTCTGTGGGACGGAAACGTAACAATTCTGTTTTCAGATGCCGCAACAGACAGCGTGCCTGCATCAATCTACCGAATCCATCAGGAAACTCCGGATTCAGACGCCCTTGTTATTCTTGAATGTGACTATATGGACGAGGGTTTAATTGAAGCAAGGCAGGAACCTGTTGAAATCGGACTCGGCACCTACACCGGACTGCGTATAAGCAAACGTGCAATTCACGATGATTACGTTACAAAAACAACGTATGATGAAAACGACAATAAACATACCGAGAAGAAAAAGGTACAGGGCGTCTACGTACTTTACGGAAGCGAGGTTCAGTTCAAGCAAATCTCGATTTTATATGCTGAAGACGACTATGTTATCTGCGATACTACACCTGATGAAGACGAATTGTTTAACGGTGAAACAGTTTCGCTTTATGATAAGGTAATATTAAAGGGAGATGATTTGTATGACGGCAAGGTCATTGAGTGACGTCGAATACAACTATAAATTAATAAATGAAAGAATCGCCGCAGCTGCACAGAAGGTCGGCAAAAGCAGAGAGGATATAACCTTTCTTGCCGCTACTAAAACGGTTGAGCCTGAGGTTATCAATCACGCCATCAGCCTTGGTCTTGACCATATCGGTGAAAACAAGGTACAGGAGCTCTTATCAAAATACGACAGCTACAATCTTGAAAATTGTTCCTTGCAGTTTATCGGACATCTCCAGACAAACAAGGTAAGGCAGATTGTAGATAAGGTTGACTTGATTCAGTCTGTTGATTCCGTAAAGCTTGCCAATGAAATAGCAAAGCAGTCCTTAAAACTTAATAAGACTACAGATATTCTTGTTGAAGTCAACATCGGAAGAGAGGAAAATAAGTCGGGAGTATACCCCGAAAATCTTGAAGAACTGCTCTGCGAAATATCAAAAATTGAGGGAATTTCGGTTAAAGGACTGATGACTATACCCCCGATTTGTGATAATAAACATAAAATTTCTAAATATTTTAATAATATGCATAATATATTTATTGACATATCGCAAAAAAAATTAGATAATATAAGTATGACTATTCTTTCAATGGGAATGTCTGCCGATTATTACGAAGCAATATTGGAAGGCGCAAATATGGTAAGAATAGGTTCGTCGCTTTTTGGCGCAAGAGATTACACATAATTTTAGGAGGAAATATAAATGGCAGGAATTGTTGATAAGTTTAAACGTATGTGGGACGCACCGGACGACGAGTATGAGTACGATGAGTATGGATATGCAGATGAAGGTGACGACGGCTACGAAGAAGAACAGCCCGTAAGGGAAAGAGAACGTGACAGAGAAAGAGACAGAGAAGTCGGCGGAAGAAATAAGGTTGTAAATATCAATGCTACCGCAAAACTTCAGGTTGGTATTTTCAAGCCCGAAAGATTCGGCGAAGAAACACGTTCAATTGCCGATGAGCTTATGAAGACTCATACCGTTGTTCTCAATCTTGAAGACACAAATAAGGATATGGCAAGAAGAATCCTTGATTTCTTAAGCGGTGTTGCATATGCAAACAGAGGTAAAATCAAGAGAGTCGCTACAAATACATACATTATTATTCCGAGTAATGTTGACCTTACAGGCGATGATTTACTCGATGAATTAGAAAACAGCGGTGTATACTTCTGATAAAGACGAGCTTTTTTACTCAAAGATTGATGATGCTGTGACCTTGTGTTATACCCGTAAGAAGCCGTATTTCTTTCCGTTTTTAAGCGAACGCAGACAGGCAATAGCTGAAAAATATTTAAAGTCAATTTGTTTTGAGAATTTTTGTTTTTTCGGCGGTTGTGAAAATAGCGAACGAAAAATGCTTGCTCTGTGCTATGACGATATTAAACCTGAATTTCCTGTTTCTGCACTTGAATTTCGCTATCGCAATTGTGATAAGCTCACTCACAGGGATTTTCTCGGTGCTTTGATGTCGCTCGGTATTGAGCGTGAAACGGTAGGAGATATACTTGTTGAGGACGGAAGAACAATAGTTTTTATTAAAAGCGAGCTTAAAGATTATATTGTTTCTCAGATTTCCAAAATCGGCAATGTCGGAGTGAAAATAAGTGACGCTGATTTGTCAAAGCTGCCCAAAGGCAGAGGTGCAGAAGATTTATCGCTTGTTGTTTCATCACTCAGGCTTGATAATATTATTGCAGCCATAACAGGACTCTCTCGGGAAAAGACAAAGTCGCTTATTTTTGCAGGCAACGTCAGTCTAAATTATATTCAAACAATGAACGTCAGTCAGCTTGTAGCTGAAGGTGACGTACTGATTATTCGAGGTAAAGGAAAATATATTCTGAACGCCGTAATGGGTGAAACTAAAAAAGGGCGAATCAGGATTTCTCTCATTCATTTTAGATAAGGAGTGCATACAGATGCTTACAATTGATGAAATCAAAAATATCAGCTTTAGAAAAGCTACATTAAGCGGCGGCTACAGAGCAGAAGACGTTGATGCTTTTATAGACGAGGTTATTGCTTCGTTTGAACAGCTTAAAAAGGAAAAAACTAATCTTGTGCATAAAATTGACATACTCGCTACTCGTGTTGAACAGTATAAGTCAGACGAGGAAACAGTAAGAAACGCACTGTTAGCTTCCCAGAAGGTTTCCGATGCCTGCATCAGAGAGGCAAAAGAGAAGGCTGCAAAAATCGTTCGTGACGCTGAAAACAAAGCTCAGGCACTTCTTGTTGACGCTAATAAGATGACTGCAATTGAGAAGGAAAACTATCTACAGCTCCAGTCAGACGCAGTTGCTCTCAGAAATGAACTCATTGAGCTTTACAGAAATCACATTAAGGCTATCGACGATCTTCCTACTTCTGCTGACCTTGATGATTCAAAAAAAGCTCTTGACGAAAAATATCCCACAGAAGAAATAAAAGAAGAGCCTGCCCGTGAGGAAATTGAGTCGCATTACGAGGAGCAGGTTAATGAAAAATCTGTTGCCGAAGTGGCAACCGAAGAAAAATTCAGTGTAAAATCTGAACCCGCTCCAAAGCGTTCGGGTAAGTTTGCCCACCTTAAATTCGGCGACAACTATGATGTTTCTGCTGAATAATTTTAAATTTATAGATATTGGAGAGAATATATAAAATGTCCCAGGATTATAATTCTACACTTAATCTTCCAAAAACTGACTTCTCAATGCGTGCAGGTCTTCCAAAAAGTGAGCCTGTTACCCTTAAAAATTGGGAGGACGAAAAAATTTACGAGAACCTTATGGAAATAAATGAGGGAAAGCCCCTCTTTGTTCTTCATGACGGACCGCCTTATGCTAACGGTAACATTCACCTTGGCACTGCGCTCAATAAAATTCTTAAGGATTTTATTGTAAGATATAAAAATATGTCGGGATTTAAAGCTCCCTATGTACCCGGTTGGGATACTCACGGATTGCCTACAGAGCTTAAAGCAAGAAAAAAAGCAGGCGTTGGCAGCTCTGCCGATATTTCCGAGCTTGAACTCCGTAAAATGTGTCAGGAGATCGGAAGAGCACACGTCTGAACTCCAGTCACCATCAA
>CAMKNF010000101.1 GCA_946414115.1 uncultured Ruminococcus sp.
ACCACCGAGATCTACACTCTTTCCCTACACGACGCTCTTCCGATCTCGGCTCGGGTCCTATCAGAATCGGTCAGGGTATCGAGTTTGACTATGCTTCCGTTCACTGCGTATGGGCGCTCAAAAAGGCAGGCTACGACGTTGTAATCGTAAACAACAACCCCGAAACGGTTTCAACCGACTTTGACACAGCCGACAGACTTTACTTTGAACCTCTCACCACAGAGGACGTTATGGGCATCATCAAAACCGAAAAGCCCTTCGGTGTAGTTGTTGCGTTTGGCGGTCAGACTGCTATCAAGCTCACAAAATTCTTAAGTGATAACGGCGTAAATATCCTCGGCACTTCCTATGATGCAATTGATATGGCTGAAGACAGAGAGCGTTTTGACGAGCTTCTTGAAAAATATCAGATTAAGCGTCCAAAGGGCGTTACGGTTATGACAACCGAGGAGGCACTTGAGGTCGCATCAAAAATCGGCTATCCCGTACTTCTCCGTCCGTCATACGTTCTCGGCGGTCAGAATATGATTATCGCCTTCAATGAGGACGACGTCAAGGAATATATGGCTATTATCCTTGCGCAGAACATTGAAAACCCGATTCTTATTGATAAATACCTAATGGGTACGGAAATTGAGGTTGACGCAATCTGCGACGGCGAGGACATCTTAATCCCCGGAATTATGGAGCATATTGAGCGTGCAGGCGTTCACTCCGGCGACTCAATCGCAGTTTATCCTGCTTGGAATCTTTCGGACAAGATGACGCAGATTATTATTGAAAGCTCCAAAAACCTTGCAATCGAGCTTAAGACAAAGGGACTTGTAAACATTCAGTACCTTATCTATAAGGACGAGCTTTATGTAATTGAGGTAAACCCCCGTTCCTCACGTACAATTCCGTACATCAGCAAGGTTACAGGCGTTCCGATGGTTGACCTTGCAACAAGGGCAATGCTCGGCGAAAAGCTTAAGGATATGGGCTACGGAACAGGCCTTTACAGAAAGAGCCCGTATATTGCCGTTAAAGTACCTGTGTTCAGCTTTGAAAAGCTCATCAACGTTGATAACCACCTCGGCCCCGAGATGAAGTCAACAGGCGAGGTGCTCGGTATTGCGGCTACGCTTGAGGAGGCACTCTACAAAGGTCTTATCGGCGCAGGCTACAAGATGAAGAAAAAGGGCGGCGTGTTTATCACAGTCCGCAATTCGGATAAAGCCGAAATCGGCGAAATTGCAAAGAAATACTACGACCTCGGATTCACAATCTATGCAACCGAGGGAACAGCCGAGGTGCTTAAAAAGTTCGGCATTGACGCTGTAGGCGTTAAGAAAATCCACGAGTCAAATACAAGCAACACGCTTACTCTTATTGAGTCGGGCAAGATTCAGTATGTTATTTCAACCTCTGCAAAGGGTAGAATCCCCTCACGTGATTCTGTTAAAATCCGCAGAAAGACCGTTGAAAGAAACATTCCGTGTCTTACTTCTCTTGATACAGCTAACGCACTTGCAGACTGCCTCAAGAGCCACTACTCACAGCACAGCACAGAGCTTATTGACATTAACAATATGAGGGAGGAAAAGCTTATGCTTAAGTTTACCAAGATGCAGGGCATCGGCAACGACTACATTTATTTCAGCACATTTGATCAGGAAATCAACAACCCCGAGGCACTTGCCGTAAGACTTTCCGACAGACACTTCGGAATCGGCGGCGACGGCGTTATTCTTGTTTGCCCGTCAAAGGTTGCAGACGCAAAGATGAAGATGTATAACCGTGACGGCTCCGAGGGCAAAATGTGCGGCAACGGTATTCGCTGCGTAGGCAAGTTCCTCTATGACCACGGAATGATTGACTATAACGAAAAAGACGAAATTACTATTGAAACCTTAAGCGGTATAAAGAGCCTTAAGGCGTTTACAACAGACGGCAAGGTTACAAGACTCAGAGTTGATATGGGCAAGGCTATCCTTGACCCCAAGGAAATCCCTGTTGCAATCAACAAGGATAAGGTTGTAAACGAAGCTGTTAAAATCGGCGACAAGGATTACAACATCACCTGCGTTTCTATGGGTAACCCCCACTGCGTTGTGTTTATGGACGATATTGACAACCTCGACATTGAAAAGGTAGGTCCCGAATTTGAATTTGACAAGCTCTTCCCCGAAAGAGTAAACACAGAGTTTGTAACAGTTCTTGACGAGCATACAATCAAGATGAGAGTATGGGAAAGAGGCTCGGGCGAAACCTGGGCTTGCGGAACAGGTGCTTGCGCCGTTGCAGTTGCGGCCTGCGAAAACGGCTTCTGCAAAAAGGGCGAGGACATCAAAATCAAGCTCATCGGCGGCGACCTTATCATCAACTACACTGATGACACTGTTTATATGACAGGTAACGCTGAAAAAGTATTTGACGGAGAGGTAGAGGTGTAAGACGTGGAAGTTAAGAAGAATAAAAAGTATATATTTGTCACCGGCGGCGTTGTTTCGGGACTCGGAAAGGGCATCACAGCCGCATCGCTCGGCAGACTTTTAAAGGCGAGAGGTCTTAAGATTGTCGCTCAGAAGCTCGACCCCTACATCAACGTTGACCCCGGCACAATGAGCCCCTATCAGCACGGCGAGGTTTTTGTTACCGAGGACGGCGCAGAAACCGACCTCGACCTCGGTCACTACGAGCGTTTCATTGACGAGGATCTGAACAAGTATTCAAACCTCACAACGGGTAAGGTTTACTCAAACGTTCTCGAAAAGGAACGCAGAGGCGACTACCTCGGCAAAACTGTTCAGGTTATCCCTCACATCACAAACGAAATTAAGTCATTTATATATAACGTCGGCGAAAAAACAAACGCTGACGTGGTTATCACAGAAATCGGCGGCACGGTAGGCGATATTGAAAGCCAGCCGTTCCTTGAGGCAATCCGTCAGGTTTCGCTTGAAGTCGGCAGAGAAAACAGCATTTTTATCCACGTAACGCTCGTTCCCTACATCAAGGGCAGTGAGGAGCACAAGTCAAAGCCGACTCAACATTCCGTTAAGGAGCTTCGTTCACTCGGCATCAACCCCGACATTATCGTCCTCCGTTGTGACGAGCCGCTTGAGGACAGCATTTTTGACAAGATTGCGCTTTTCTGTAACGTAAAGCGTGACTGTGTAATTGAAAATATCACACTTCCCACGCTTTATCAGGCACCTCTTATGCTTGAAAAGAGCAACTTCTCAAACGTAGTTTGCAGAGAGCTTAATATTGCGGTTGACAAAAAACCCGACCTCACCGAATGGGAGGAAATGCTCGATAGAATCAACAACCGTACAAAGAAGTGCAAAATCGCACTTTGCGGAAAGTACGTTGCACTCCACGACGCATATCTTTCTGTTGCCGAGGCACTCCGCCACGGCGGCTATGAGAACGGCGCTGACGTTGAAATCAAGTGGGTAGACTGCGAGCTTATTACAAAGTATAAGGCTGACGAGCTTTTGGGTGACGTTGACGGAATCCTCGTTCCGGGCGGCTTTGGCAACAGAGGCGTTGAGGGTAAGGTTATTGCGGCTCAGTATGCACGTGAACACGATATTCCGTACCTCGGAATCTGCCTTGGTATGCAGACCGCCGTTATTGAGTATGCTAAAAACGTTCTCGGCTATGATGATGCAAACAGCGGTGAATTTGCTCCCGAGGGCAAGCACAACGTAATCGACCTTATGCCCGAACAGCTTGGAATTGAAAATATGGGCGGTACAATGCGACTCGGCGCATATCCCTGCGTAATCAAGGACGGCTCAATGATGGAAAAGGCTTACGGTACAAAGGAAGTTTCCGAACGCCACCGTCACCGCTATGAGTTCAACAACGATTTCAGAGAAGAAATTGAGAACGCCGGTATGAAAATTACGGGAACATCGCCAAACGGACTTCTCGTTGAGGCTGTTGAAATTCCCGAAAACCGCTTCTATGTGGGCGTTCAGTACCACCCCGAATTCAAGTCACGCCCCAACCGCGCGCATCCGCTTTTCAGAGAATTTATCAAGGCGTCACTTGAAAAATAATATATGTAACGTTTCGGGACGTCAGGGATGCCGTCCCCTACGGATTAATACAAACGTTTTGTTTACTATCGTAGGGACACGGCGTGCCGTGTCCGCAGTGGCAATCAACTTTACCGATAAAACCGTAGTTACAGGGGAAAACGAACCCTTCCGTAGGGGACGGCTTCCCAGACGTCCCTTTCACAAAAATTGTATTGCAATTTTTGTGTGGACACTGAGTGAGTGTCCCTACGTCATCATTGCGATAGTATCAATGTAAATTATCAAAGACTGACAATAAAAATGTAAAGGAATGATTGGTATGAAAATAAACAAGAATTTTGATAACCTTGTGCCGAACTATCTTTTTGCAGACGTTGCAAAAAAGACCGCCGAATTTGCAAAGGCAAATCCCGACAAGAAGATTATCAAGCTCGGAATCGGCGACGTAACACTTCCGCTTGCTCCCGTTGTAATTGAAGCAATGAAAAAGGGCGCAGAGGATCTGGCTCACAAGGACACCTTCAAGGGTTATCCCGACTACGAGGGTTACGCTTTCTTGAGAGAGGCTATTTCGGACTACTACAAGAGCTTCGGCGTAACAGTATCCGCCGATGAAATTTTCGTTTCAGACGGTGCAAAGTCCGACTGCGGCAACATCGGCGATATTTTCGACAAGGACAACGTTGTGCTTGTAACAGATCCCGTTTATCCCGTATACGTTGACTCAAATATTATGGCAGGCAGAAAGATTGTTTATGCCGCTTCTAACGAGGAAAACGGCTTTGCGGCTCTTCCCGACAAGAGCGTAAAGGCTGATATAATCTACCTTTGCTCACCCAATAACCCCACAGGTTCTGCCTACAACGCAGAACAGCTCAAAATGTGGGTTGACTATGCACTCGAAAACGACGCAATTATCCTCTATGACTCGGCTTACGAGGCATTCATTACAGAAGATTTGCCCCGCTCAATCTTTGCAATTGAGGGCGCAAGAAAGTGCGCAATTGAGATGTGCTCGCTTTCAAAGACAGCCGGCTTCACAGGCACACGCTGCGGCTACACAATTATCCCCAAAGAGCTTGAGCGTGACGGTCACAACATCTACGCTACGTGGTACCGCCGTCAGGCTACAAAGTTCAACGGTGTTTCGTGGCCCGTACAGTGCGCCGCAGCGGCTGTATTCAGCGAGGAAGGTCAGAAGCAGATTAAGGAAAACATTTCTTATTATCAGGAGAATGCAAGAATTATCTCTTCTGCACTTGACGAGCTTGGCATTTACTACACAGGCGGCAAGAACTCACCTTACATCTGGCTCAAGTGCCCCAACAATATGGGCAGCTGGGAATTTTTTGACTTGCTCTTAAAAGAGGCAAACGTAGTAGGCACTCCCGGCGAGGGCTTCGGCGAAAACGGCGCAGGCTACTTCCGTCTTACCTCTTTCGGCGACAGAGAAAACACAATTGAGGCTGTTGAGAGAATCAAAAAGCTTCTTTCAAACCTTTAAATTTATAATAATTTGGAACAGTAGTATAGTCATTTTGTGATTATACTACTGTTTTGTGTATTTTACGATATTGGAAAGGATATAGGATGAAAAAAGTAATTTTAATTTTTTCATTATTAATTTCTGCTTTTATTTTTAGTAGTTGTTCTAATAACAGTGCCTGGAAAACAATTGAAGTTTTGGACTTTGGAACAATTCAAATTCCTGCTGAATGGTATCAGTCGGAACATAATGGAAAAATATATTTTTCAGATAAAACAAATGATGAAGTATGTTTATTCCAAAGTTATTCTTTTGCAGGTGACTCTGAAAATGAAACAGGTGATGTAGAATCAAATATTGTTTATGATGAATTTCAAAATATAATGTATACAAAAACCAATGTATTATCTAATAGTGCTACCTATGGTGAATGTAAGGTGTCGGCTGACGGAAAACTGAAAAAATCACTTTTTGTAGAGTTATATTCAGATGATTCGTGTATTCTGTTTGTTTCTGTGGATAACATTGTAACAGATGATATTATTAAAAAAATAGCAGAATCTTACACTGCATATTAATTGAAATTCAATATTTAAGCACAAAAAATGATGCACCTCTTTCAAACTGTGCATCATTTTTTGTTTTGAGTAATTTATTTTTCCGGTGCTCGGCAAATCGTGCCGCCGCCGACAACATAATCTCCGTCATACAGCACAACTGCCTGACCGTATGAGATTGCCCTCTGCGGTTCGTCAAATACAATGTGCAGGGTGTTCTCGTCAATCTGCTCAACTACTGCGCACTGTTCACTCTGATTGTATCTTACTCTTGCTTTGACCTTTATCGGCTTTTCGATTCTGTCGCAGGTAATAAGGTTAATGTCGGTTGCATAAAGCTCACGTGAGAAAAGTCCGCTGTTTTCGCATAAGATTACCTCGTTTTTACCGAGGTCTTTTTTCTTTACGTACATCGGGTGGGGAAGAGCAAGTCCGAGTCCTTTTCGCTGACCTACCGTATAGCGAATAATTCCCTTGTGCTCGCCCAGCACCTTTCCGCTTTCGTCAACAAAATTTCCGTGAGGATATGTCCTGCCCGTGTACTGCTCAATAAATTTTGCATAATCGCCGTCGGGAACAAAGCAGATGTCCTGACTGTCGTGCTTGTGAGCGTTGATAAGTCCGAGCTTTTCCGCAATTTCACGTGTCTGCTCCTTTGTCATATTGCCGAGCGGAAAGAGCGTTTTTGCAAGCTGTTCCTGCGTGAGCGAATACAGCACATAGCTCTGATCCTTTGAAGAATCAGCCGATTTTTTCAGCAGATAACGCCCTGTTTCATCGTTGTGCTCAATCACAGCATAATGTCCTGTCACCACATAATCAAATTCAAGCTCCTCGGCTCTGCGCATCAGCTTTTCAAATTTAATATATCTGTTGCAGTCAATGCACGGATTCGGCGTTGTGCCGTTTTCGTATGCATTGATAAAGCGTGAAATCACGTTTTCCTTAAAGCTGTCTTTAAAATTGTAAACGTAATAGGGGATTCCGAGCTTGTAGCATACGCTTCGTGCGTCGTCAATATCGTCGAGCGAACAGCAGGTCTTTTCCTTCTTTTCTCCGATGTCCTCGTTGTCAAAAAGCTTGAGCGTAATCCCCGTTGCTTCAAAACCCTGTTCCTTTATAAGATAAGCGGCTACGGAGCTGTCTACTCCGCCGCTCATCGCAATTA
>CAMKNF010000102.1 GCA_946414115.1 uncultured Ruminococcus sp.
CCACCGAGATCTACACTCTTTCCCTACACGACGCTCTTCCGATCTCGAGCCTCTGTGAGATGCGCAATCTACACCTAACGCACCTCCGCTTACAACAGTAACGCCGTATTTTGAAAGTGCGTATGCAATTTTATAGGAATTTTTCAGACCGTAGTCTGTTGCACGTCTTGTGCCTACTACACCTATAGAAAGGCGGTTATCTATATCGGGCAAAGTACCGCTGATATATATTACAGCAGGCGGTGAGTCAATATTGAAAAGGCACGAAGGATAGCTTTCATCGTCTATTGCAAGCACCGAATATTTCAGCTCGTTACATCTGTCAATAATTTTCTGTGCTTCTTCAAGAGTAGCTTTTGACAGCTTTTCAATATCACTATCAGACAAAATGCCGCAGAAACGCCACTCCTTTTTACCGCCTTGATAAAAAAGAGAAATATCGGAATATAGCTTTGCAATCCTCTTTACCTTCGGAGTGTTATATCCGAGGGCAAGAGTTAACCAAATCCAGTATTTAGCGTTTGACGAAATCATTTTATCATTTCCCAGATAATTATTGAAGCGGCGGCCGAAGCGTTGAGTGACTCGGCTTTTCCTCTCATCGGAATTGTAATCTTGTTTTTACAGACATCAATCGTTTCCTGTTTCAAGCCGTTGCCCTCGTTGCCTACTACGGTTATACAGGGTGATTTAAAATCAACCTCTGTTATAGGAATTGCGTTACTGTCAACAACGGCAGCGAATGAATCAAGATAAGTGTTCTCCTTTAAAAAAGAAGAAATACTACTGCAAATTACAAACGGTATTCTGAACACTGCGCCCATACTGCCTCTTACAACCTTTGGGCTGTAAATATCACAGCAGTCCTCCGACATAACTATGCCGTCAATTCCGAACGCCTCAGCAGAACGAAGAATCGCACCGAGATTGTTCGGATCCTGCACATTATCAAGCGCAAGTAATTTTCCGTTATTCTTTATTGTATCAAACTGACTAATTTTGTCAAGTGCTTTTATTACGCAGAGAAAACCCTGCGGTGTTTCGGTATCGCTTATTAATGAAAAAATCTGTTCAGTTACTACAAAGGTCTTGAGCGAATAATCAGACAATTCGATAAATTTATCATGATTTTTCTCAATTGCCTTTTCAGTTGCAAAAAGAATTTGAATTTCTGCATTACTCAACATTGCGTCATAGCAAACTCTCAAACCCTCTGCAATAAAAAGTCCCGATTGTCTTCTGTAACGAGCGCTCTTTTTAAGCTTTACCGTATTTTTTATGTTACTGTTATCCTTGCTTGTAAGAGTAAGCATATCTTTCTCCTAAAACAGCAATTGCGTTTGGGAAAACCCAAACGCAATTACAAATCAAAAAATTAAGCGTTTTTAGCCTGTTCAACAAGTGATGTAAAAGCAGCAGGGTCTGAAATAGCAATTTCAGAAAGCATCTTACGGTTTAATGTAATGCCTGCTTTTTTAAGACCATTCATAAATGTTGAATAATTTGTGCCGTTTGCCTTGCAAGCAGCAGAAATACGAGTAATCCAAAGACGACGGAAATCTCTCTTTCTCTGCTTACGACCGATGTATGCGTAGTTGCCGGACTTCATAACAGCCTGTTTAGCCATTTTAAAGTGTCTTGATTTTGAACCCCAGTATCCCTTGGCAAGCTTTAATGTCTTTTTTCTTCTTTTGCGAGTCATCATCGCACCTTTTACACGTGCCATTATATGTTACCTCCGATTAGTTGATTTAGTTAGTTTAAGCGTCAATTATTTATAAGGAATTAGGCGCTTGATCTGAGCAGTATTTGTCTTATCAGCTACTGCTGTCTGACGTAAACCTCTCTTACGCTTTGTTGTCTTTTTGTTTAAGATGTGGCTCTTGTTAGCGTGAGCACGGATAACTTTACCGTTTTTAGAAAGTTTAAAACGTTTTTTGGCACCGCTGTGAGTTTTAATTTTAGGCATATTAAGTATCCTCCCTGTTTAATTACTTGTTGGTCTTTGGCGCAAGAAACATAAGCATATTGCGGCCTTCAAGCTTTGCAGGCTTTTCAATAACAGCTGTTTCACTGCAAGCGTCGGCAAAGCGTTTCATTGTTTCAAGACCGATTTCGGGATGTCCCATTTCACGTCCTCTAAAACGGATTGAAACCTTAACCTTGTCGCCGTGCTTAATGAATTTAAGAGCATTGTTAAGCTTTGTGTTAAAATCGTGAGTATCGATGTTGAGCGAAAGTCTTACTTCCTTAATGTCGACAACTCTCTGATTTTTTCTTGCTTCCTTTTCTCTTTTAGCCTGTTCAAAACGGTATTTTCCGTAATCCATAATCTTACATACGGGCGGATTGCTCTGCGGAGCGATTTTTACCAAATCAAGGTTTTTCTGCTCTGCAAGATTGAGCGCATCCTTTGCGGACATAATACCAAGCTGCTGACCGTCAGAACCGATTATTCTGAGCTCTTTGTCACGGATTTCTTCATTAATCTGAATATTATCTTTCTTGCCGATGGTTAAGCACCTCCAAAGTACCACTAAAATAATAAATGCGGACAGAAATACTTCCGTCCGCATAGCAATACATAACAAAAAGATTAGGCATTGACCCGTGCAGACGACACCCCACAGGTGAAAGCATTTCTGCTTTGCTTTATTTTACCTTAATAGTATAATACAACTTTTGTTTCTTGTCAAGCATTATTTTTTAAATTTTCATAAATTAAGTTCACAACACGCTCTGTTGACTTGCCGTCACGGTAATCAAAGAACATATCTGCAAACGGCTTGATTTTTTCTGTGCAATAATCTTCTTTGTTTATAACGTCGATAAGCTGTTCCTGCGAATAAACAATTTTACCCGGAGCAAAGAGCTTGAAATCAAAGTAAAAATCACGTTCGTTGATATATTTCTCAAGGTCAAAAACGTAGAAAATCATCGGAATATCAAGCAGTGACGCTTCAAAAACAAGCGATGAATAGTCGGTGATTATTGCGTCCGTTACAAAGAGTAAATCGTTAAGCTCTGTATCATCCGACAAGTCAATTATTCTGTCCTTATACTTTTTAGGTATGGGCTGTTTATCCTTTACAAATGGATGGTGCTTTACAATAAACACGTATTCCTCGGGAAGCTTTGCACATACAGCATTCAAATCAAACATTTCCGTAGGATAGAATGCTGTTTCTTTCACCATACCTCTAAAGGTCGGTGCAAACAGTATAATTTTCTTATTCTTAAAATGAGGGTGGGCAGAATAGAACTTATCTCTCGCCTGCTTTTTGTATTCTTCATCAAAGAAAACGTCTGTTCTCGGAATACCCGTTGCAACGACATTATCCGTAGGAATACCAAATCCCTCTGAATGACACTTTTTACAGTATGTTGAACTTACGGTTACGTAATCATAGCTTCTGTGATTTCTTGTAGGCTGTGGAGAGCCCTGCGGCTTTGAAAGCCTTGTAAAGCCAAAAGTCTTAAATGCACCGCAGGCGTGCCAGAGCTGAATAAGCTTTGTCTGCGGTCTTAAATCAATGTAGTGTATCTGCGGAGTAAACTCGTCAAGAATAACTACCTTACTTGTTGCACAGGCTTTTGTAAATGTTCTTATTTCTTTAAAAGACATTTCGGCAATTGTATGCTCGTTGAGAATAAAATCAATTTTAAGATTTTTATCGTCCTTGATTTTATTGTACACAAAAGCAAAGTTACCGGAAATATCGTCACGTCTTAATGAGATAAATGTAATTTTGTTGTTCTGAACTTTCTTAAGCTTATAGAAATTATAGCAGGTTTTAAAAATAAACCTCTTAACAGTCCACAACGCAATTTTTAATGTTGCTACCTGTGAAAAACGCCAGAATACAAAAGCAACAAAACGCTTCAGATTGCTTTCATCGTTAAATCGTGCAGGAAAACGCTTAATATCAGTCAGTCGCAAAATGCCATCAATTAAATAAATCGGAAACATTACAACTGCAAAAACAAACTGTACAACCTTAATCAAAAAGTTTACAAAATTAACGCAGAATCTGCTTACAGGAGAGTGATGTATTTTCTTTTTATTCGGTAAAAATCTGAAATGATTGCCCTCTAAAGTGTATCCGTAACATTTATCATCGGTTTCGAACACTTCGGGGGTTAAATCAACCTTGATTTTTTCCTCATAAAAATCAGCAAATCCGAAATTAAGATACATATCGAAAGGCAGATAAGCATTCCTCGTTTTCCAAAAAAGCAAATCAAGACGATAAGTATATTTACCTGAAAAGAAGCACTTTCCGTCAACGTAAGTTACATTAGAAAGGACAAACGGAATACGTCTGTCCTCCTGTTCATTAATAAAATGTAAAACAATTTTTGGCTTAGATAAAAAATGAGAGTTAATAGTTTCGTCAGCTATTTCGCCCATAATCGTGAGAACCATTTTTCGGTCCTGTATTAACAATTCCTTAACCTCTATTTTATATTCCAACAAGTACACCCCAAATTTATTTAATTAATTCCATCATTTTATTTACGGCTTCGTCAATCTTCATACCCTTTGAATATACAGACGAAGAACCGGCAACAAACAAATCTGCGCCGCATTCACGCATTTTATGACACAAATCCCAGCTGACGTGTCCGTCAACCTCAAGAATAATATTTTTGCCACTGTTATCGATAATCTGTCTTACCTCGGCAATTTTATCAAAGCTTCCTTCAACAATAGGCTGTCCTGCAAAACCGGGATATACGGTCATAACAAGCACTCCGTCTATGTCATCAAGATAATCATTGAGGACTTCCGCTTTGGTATCGGGACTGATTGCCAGAAACGGCTTTGCTCCACGCTTGCGTATAATACTTAAAATGTCACGAACATTATCGCAGGCTTCAAGGTGAACGGCAACAATATCACCCTCACCTATATCCATTCTGTCAAAATACTGCTGCGGCTCATAAGCCATTATATGAATATCCCTTTTCATATTTTTAAGGACAGACTTTACGGCTCTTATCAGAGAAGCGTCAAGGGTAATGTTCGGAACAAACTTACCGTCCATAAAATCAAGATGAATATAATCAACACCCAGATTGTCAAGCGTTTCAATTTCAGACTGAAGATTCAAAACATCTGCGCACATCAGCGACGGAGAGAGCATTCCTCTCATATTATCACCTCTTAATCCTTATTAACAACCATAATTTTAGCGAAAAACTCGGTATTATCCCTCATAATTTCAAGACCCTTGTCCATTGTTTCAAGGTCAAACTTATGAGTGATAAGCTTTTCGGCGTTAATTTTACCCGATGCAAGAGCGTCAACAACAAGATTCCAGTCGCTCTTGTGGGTATCGCTGTAGCTTGAATTCCATGTGCCGTGAATTGTAAGCTGTTTTCTTAAAATTTGCCAGTAGGTATTCTGCGGGAAAGTAAAGTCGCCGTGCGGATTACCGACAAAAATAACCTTTCCGCCCGAAGCAACCGACTCAAGACAATTGCAGGCTGTTACCTGAACGCCGACAGCCTCAATAGCAATGTCAGCGCCTACGCCGTTTGTCATTTTCTTAACCCACTCAATGGGGTCTTCATGTGAAGAATTGCAGTACTCGTAAAATCCGAGGCTTTCAATAAAGTTCCAGTTATTCAGGTCGGTACCTACCAAAAGCACCTTTGCTCCCCATGCTCTCGCCCACTGTGCTATAAGCATACCGATTGTACCCGGTCCGTAAATTACAACTACATCACCGATTTCAATCTGTGCCTGTCTTAAAGCGTGCAAGCCGACTGCGCAAGGCTCTGTCATAGCGGCAACCTCATAAGAAAGGTTATCGGGAATAGGAACAAGATTCCAGACGGGAACACGCACATACTCTGCAAAAGCACCGTCACTTCTTGAACCGAGGTAATCATAGCTTTTGCACATCTCAAATCTTCCGTTATTGCAGTTTTCGCAGGTCTTGCAGGGAATCAAAGGAAATACCGTGGCTCTCATACCGATAAGCTTTTTGTTTTCCTCGTCAGCCGCATCAACAACAATGCCTGAAAATTCGTGTCCGGGAATAGTCGGAAAATGATATGTTCCGTTTACAAAAACTCTCGGAATATCGGAACCGCAGATTCCGCAAGCCTTAACCTTGAACAGCACCTCACCTGAATTGAGTTTTGGCATAGGATAGTCGCAGTATTCGAGATTTCCGACTTCTCTTAATACTCTTGCTTTCATTTTTTCCAAATTAATTCACACCTTTCAAAATAGACTCGAAAGTTTCCAAGTCCTCGACAGTGGTAATCTTCAGATTTCGCTCACTGCCCTTTACCATTCTGATTTCCATTCCGTGACGATAAGCAATCTCACTGCTGCCTGCGGTAAGTCCTATCTCCTCATCGGAAACCGAGTTGTGTATATCAAGATATTTTCTGAATTTAAAGCTTTCGGGAGCTTGTCCTGCAAAAAGCTCGGAGCGTTTAAGCAGACAGCCGATACTGCGTCCGTCCTTACTCTGATAAACAGTGTCCTTTACAGAAATAACGGGCATTGCACCGTCATATTCCGTTGCGCCCTTAATGCAATCGGAAATGATTTCATCGGACACAAGAGGACGAGCCGCATCGTGAACAATAACAATATCTGTATCGGGCGCATTCTCATCAATGCATTTCAATCCGTTATATATTGAATGCTGACGAGTTTTGCCCGCAGGAGCATAACCACAGATTTTAGTAATACCGTACTTTGCGGCATATTCCTCTACAAAACCCTGCCACTGCTCGCTTACAACAACTACCATATTGTCAATTTCATCGTGCTTCTGAAAAATATCAAAGCAATAGGAAATAATCGGCTTATCCTGCACCATGAGAAACTGCTTTGGTCTGTCAGCTCCCATTCTGCTTCCGACGCCGCCTGCAAGAATTATAGCAGTATTCATCATACTCCTCCGTTCATATTACAAAAGCTATATAATAACAAAACAAAATTTACATAAATCAAACATTTATAGTCACTAGTATAATACCACATATAGGGCTTTTTTGTCAATATGCACGATATACATTGTGTTTATTATTAAAATTACAATTGATAAAAGAGATCGGAAGAGCACACGTCTGAACTCCAGTCACCATCAA
>CAMKNF010000103.1 GCA_946414115.1 uncultured Ruminococcus sp.
AGATACTTGATGGTGACTGGAGTTCAGACGTGTGCTCTTCCGATCTTTTGTTCGTTGTGATGTACTACCTTATGGTAATGCTCACAAAGACCTGCCGCTTTAAAATCAAGGAATTTTTCATTCTTGCGATTGAGGTAATTATCGGCTTTGCCGCTACGGCGTTCAT
Organism: uncultured Ruminococcus sp.; assembly: GCA_946414115.1. Classification (GTDB taxonomy): domain Bacteria; phylum Bacillota; class Clostridia; order Oscillospirales; family Acutalibacteraceae; genus Ruminococcoides. Next base: position 167 of record CAMKNF010000103.1, read on the forward strand.
ACTTCTGCCGTCGGTAATCGGGCTTATGGGCAACCCGAGGCTTGACAGCCTGCCAAACGGCTGGAATTCGCTTGTTCACGATATGCCCCAGCGTTACTGGCTGATTATAATCGGCTTTTTCTTCCCTGCCGATATGCCTGCGTTCCCTGTATTTACGCCCGAATCAAACTGCAAATGGGCGTCGGTTGCAGGCTGGCTTCCGATGTTCGGAATGACGGGAGTAATCGCATTTTTGCAGACAAAAAAGCGTGACTGGCTCAAAAAGCTCCTGATGCTTTTAATGCTCTTTGCTTTTATACCCGTGCTAAACAGTATGTTCCAGCTTATGAACAGCTCAATCTACTACGCACGTTGGTTCTATATGGTTGTTCTGATGATGTCGCTTGCGACAATACGTGCAGTTGAGGACAGTGAAGCAAACTGGAACAGAGCGGTTGCATGGTCAACGGGACTTACCGCAGGAATTGCACTGCTTATCGGTCTTATGCCGAAAATCACAGAGAACGACGACGGCACAGAGGAACTTTCAATCGGCGTTCAGGCAACGTTTGAGCGTTTTTGGATTTACGTTTTAATGGCTCTTATGAGTATTCTCGCCTTTGTGCTGATTTTCAAAAAATTCAAGGACAGAAATCCGCATTTTGCAATTGCTTCAATCAGCGGAGTACTGATTGTTTCGCTTGTTACCTCGGCTTTTATAATCACAACGGGAGTGCTTTCAAGCTCTACCACAAAACCTATCAGGGAGGATATTCTCAATTCAAGAGAGGATATTGAAATTGACGATTTGGAGCAGGTAAGGAGCGATTTTTACGAGTGCGTTGACAACACCGCAATGTACTGGAAAATTCAGAGTATAAACTGCTTTCAAAGCTCCGTTTCCACCTCGATAATGCAGTTTTACGACGCTATGGGGATCACACGTGACGTTGCGTCCCGTCCGAACACCTCGGCTTACGGACTGCGTGGACTTTTTAGCTGTAAATACCTCTTTGACTACAGGTCAGACGGAAAGGCAGGCAGTGAAAATTCGTTTATCAACGAAGACGGGGATACCAGAATGCCGTACTGGAAGTACCTTAAAAGCTGCAACGGCTTTGACATCTACGAAAACGAATATTATATTCCGATGGGCTTTGCATACGATTCCTATGTAACCGAGGAAGAATTCGAGCGTGTCGGAGATGTTCACAAAACTGAGGCAATTCTCTACTCAATGGTGCTTTCAAGGGAACAGATGAAAAAGTATTCCGATATAACAGGCTACAGTGACGAAAAATACAAACTGCTTTACGGCAAAAATCCCGAATACTTTGACAGCGTTGTTGACAAATACAGATATGGCAACAAAAATTACAAGGAGCAATGCACAAAGCTCGCTTCGTCAAGCTGTTCGGTATTTGAGTACACCGACAACGGCTTCAAGGCTGAATACAGCAACAAGTCGGGCGACAATCTGCTGTTTTTCAGCGTGCCGTACAGCGAAGGCTTTTCGGCAACGGTGAACGGCGAAAAGGTTGAAATTGAAAAGGTAAACTACGGTTTTATGGCTGTTAAGGTTCCGGGATATACGGACTGCGAAATTGAGTTCACCTACGAAACTCCGGGCTTATCAACAGGAATAAAAATCAGCCTTGCGGCACTTTTTGCATTTGCAGTTTACGTTGCAGTTATAATAATTTACAGGAAAATTAAAAGGAAAAGCATAATACAGCGTTAAAGTTTATGAACGCTTCCGCAATGATTATCAAATGCAATAGATTCTGTCAACTGATGTGTAACAATCAAAAATGTAGAGGACGCGTGTCCCTACGAAGATGCAGATAAACCTAAATTATAAATACAACCTTTATTTTGGAGGAAATATTATGAATTTCGGACATAAAATTCTTGATTATAAGGACGAGCTTTTAAACGACCTTAACACACTTCTCGGCTTTGAATCCGTAAGCGGCGAAAAAGACGACGAGTGTGACAAGGCGCTTGAGTTCATTCTCAAAAGAGCAAAAGACTTCGGACTTACATCTGAAAAGGTCACCGACAAAAGCGCACACGTTGAGCTTGGAAACGGCGGCTCGCTCTGCGCAGTGCTGTCGCATCTTGACGTTGTGCCTGCCGGCAACAACTGGAGCGTTCTGCCATATGCGCTTACTGACAAAGACGGCAGACTCTACGGCAGAGGAATTGCCGACGACAAAGGAGCCGCTCTTGTAAACCTCTACTGTCTGCGTGCGCTCAAGGAAAGCGGTGTTGAGGGCAGAAACACTATCCGTGCAATCTACGGCACGTCGGAGGAAACGGGAATGGAAGATATGGACGGATATTTTGCAAAACAGCCGTACCCTGACTTTGCTTTCACTCCCGACAGCGACTACGGTATTTGCTACGCAGAAAAGGGAATACTTCATTTAGAGGTAAGTACGATTGTGAACAATGCAAAAATCCTCACGCAGTTCCATTCGGGTAAGGCGCTCAACGCCGTTCCTGATATGGCTTATGCAATGCTTGACTCGTCAAACTACGACGAACAGACGCTTATGCGCCTTGCTGACGCAAGCGACGGCAATTTTGAATTTAACTACACAATTGACGGTCTTATGATTATCAGCCGAGGCAGAGCCGCTCACGCCTGCGAGCCTAAAAAAGGCTACAACGCCGCTGCCGCTCTTGTGGACTTGATTGCAAATGCATATCAGACCGAGGACATCGGCTCAATCTGCTCGTTCATTGACTATGCAATTAACAAAGAAACCAACGGACGTTCGCTCGGACTTAAAATGAGCGACTCGGTTTCGGGTGCGCTTACGGCTAACCTTTCAACCGTTCATATTGAGGGCGAAACAGCTAAAGCACAGTTTGACATACGCTATCCCGTAACGGTAAGCGGCAAAAAGATTATAAAGCAGTTCAAAAAGGTTGCCAAAAACAGCGACCTGAAAGTAACCGTTCTCGGACACGAGGAACCACTCTACGTTGAAAAGGAATCTCCTTTAATTGAACTTCTGTCATCGGCCTACGAAAGCGTAACAGGCGAAAAGCCCGAGCTTTACACAACAGGCGGCGGAACATACGCAAGAAAGCTCAGCGGAAAGGGCGTTGCGTTCGGCCCGAACTTCAAGGATGACGAAGTCAATATGCACAACGCCGACGAAAGCGTTGACAAGGAAAAATTTTTCACCCACGCACAGATTTGCCTTGAGGCAATGTACAGAATGTACACTTCATTATAGTGTTTAATATTGTAGCGGCGAACTGCGTTCGCCAAAATGCATAAATTGCATTGCAATTTATGCACAGGGACGTCTGGGAAGCCGTCCCCTACGGATATAGAGGAAACGCTATCAACATAACAATGTCCAACCAACACGCATTATGATAATTCCGAATTACGCATTACGCATTCCGAATTATCTAAAAGGAGAACATATGAGTACCGAAAAAGTTATTAAAAATCAAGCAAAGGATTCACTGAAAAACAACTGGTCTGTCATTATCGCCGCAGTGCTCGCTGTATGCGTGATTATGATATTAATTAACGCACTGTTGTACGGCTTCGGATTTTTTGCAAAGGCAATTGATACGGATACAGGTCTTATAAAAGAGGGCAAAAAGCTGATGTTTTCATTTGCGGCATGCACTGCGCTTACTGTCGCAATCCTGATTTCTCCGCTGATGAACGGACTTTATAAGATGTTCTGCAATACTTCGCTTTACAACCGCACAGGAATTTCGGATTTATTTTACTTTTTCAAAGGTGCTAAACGGTACTTTAAAACTCTGGTAATCAACATAACGCTTTTGTTTATTTTCTCGGTGCTTTCATATGGACTTGACGCTTACTCCTACGCCTGCTACGTGCTCGGAGCAAGCCTGAAAAGCGGATTTCAGTTTGATTTCAACACGCTTATATTAATTGTATTTTTCATAGTTTCGGTAATAATAAAAGTACTTGTTTATCTTCTTTTTGTGCACTATCCGCTTGTCGCTTATTCATTCGACGACAGCCTGCCTGCAACAAAATATATGTTCGGCTATATCGGATTTTCATTCAGACACTTTGCCAAAACATTAAAGCTTGTGTTAAGTTTTTTCGGCTGGATTGTGCTTTCGTGTGCATTTGTCGTTCCTGCGTTCTACGCACTGCCGTACCTTTTGACTTCTATGACAACTTCGGCAAAGTGGCTGTTTTCACTTGAAAGAAACAGAGGTGTGATATGATAGTATCTTTGTGTATGATAGCCTACAACGAAGCGGAGGCTCTTGACGGTGTTTTAAGGGATTTTCAGCTTCAGGATTATCCCCACGAGCTGATTGAAATTGTACTCGTTGACAGTATGTCCACCGACGCAACAGGCGCAAAAATGGAGCGTTTTAAAAACACCGACTACGGTTTCAGAAACGTGGCTATTGTTCAGTGTGCCAAGAAGAATCAGGCGTTTTCGTGGAACGCCGCCCTTATGACGGCAACGGGCGACGTTATAATCAGGGTTGACGCTCACGCAAGAATTCCGAGGAACTTCGTTTCAAGAAACGTGTATAACTTAAATCAGGGTGAGAACGTTGTCGGCGGAGGCAGACCGAACATAACCTCGGACGTTTCGTCGTGGAAGCTTACTCTGCTTGCCGCAGAGGACTCGCTTTTCGGAAGCTCGGTTGCCTCCTACAGACGTCCTCCAACCCAGAAGGAGTACCTCGACAGCCTTTTTCACGCCGCCTACAGACGTGAGGTTATTCAGAAGGTCGGCGGCTTTAACGAAAACCTCGGACGTACCGAGGACAACGAGTTTCACTACAGAATACGCAAGGCAGGCTACAAGCTCTGCTGTTGCCCCGACATAATTTCTTATCAGCATTCACGAAACAACCTTAAAGATATGATAAGGCAGAAATACTCAAACGGCAGATGGATTGGACTTACGCTTTCGGAGTGTCCCGGATGTCTTTCGTACTTCCACTTTGCACCGTTTGCGTTTGTTATGATGATTATACTCTGCTCAATTATTGCGGCGCTCGGATTCCCGATTCTGCTTTACACTCTGCTGATTGTTTACGGAATGTTCGACATTGTAAATGCAGTCGGCTGTTTTACTATGAAAAATCTTCAGCCGCAGTTTGCCCTACTGCCGATTATCTTCCCTATTCTCCACGTTTCCTACGGAGTCGGTACGATTGTCGGACTGATTCAGATTCCGTTCTGGCAGAAAAAAATCAAAAACAGCCACGCAAAGGAACACATTGAAAAGGTTAAGAGAAAGATTGCGAAGAACACCATTAAAAGATAATTCGGAATGCGTAATTCGGAATTAATAATATCTCCACACTCCAAACTAATAAAAAGGCTTGGTGAAAGAATTGTCCGAACTTGTAAAAATGACTCCTCAGCTTTTGCGTGAATTACAGCTAAAACAGCTTGACACGCTCGTATATTTCAAAAATTTCTGTGACAAAAACAACCTCCGTTTCTATCTTATCGGAGGCTGTCTTATCGGCGCACTTCGTAACGGCGGATTTGTGCCGTGGGACGACGACATCGACGTAATTATGCCCCGACCCGACTACGAAAAGCTCCACAAGCTGTGGAGAGAACAGAAAGCCGACGGGAGATTCCGACTGCTGAAAACCGACGACGAAATGTTTACGGGCAACATTTTTATAACGATAACCGACACGAACTACACAATGGTTAAAGCAAATCAGACCGAGGTTGACATTCCGCACGGACTGGTGCTCGATGTTTTTCCGCTTGACGTCTGCCCCGACAGCCGTTTTGCACGCAAAATGCAGTACATATGGACGATGATTTACTCGCTGTTTTTAGCGCAGATTGTACCCGAGAATCACGGCGGAATTATGGGACTTGGCAGTAAAATTCTGCTCTCGATTTTCAGAGGCAAAAAGCTCCGCAACAAAATCTGGCGTTGCGCCGAAAAGCATATGACGAAGTACAAGCTTGAAGAAAACAAGTGCGTCACCGAGCTTTGCGCAGGACCGTACTGGATGAAAAAGGAATATCCCAAGCGCATTTACGAGGGCGTTGACTATGTAACCTTTGAGGGGCTTGAGATGCCGTGTATGTCGGGGTATGACGAGTATCTGACAATGGTTTTCGGCAACTATATGGAGCTTCCGCCCAAGGAAAAGCAGGTTCCGCACCACGATATTGCGTACCTCGACTTAAGCACGCCTTGCGAGGAATACGACAGGAAAAGGAAATAATTTATGAATTTACAGCTCAACGAATGGACGGACAGCGACTACCTTGAATTTGTAGGATTTTTAAAAACGCAGGCTGACGAAAAGTACCGCAACTTTCATTCCTCGCTCGTTCCGAACGCAGAAAAAAGCGACATTCTCGGAATCAGAATGCCACGTCTGCGTGAGATAGGCAAGGAAGTTTCCAAAGGCAACGCAAGGAGTTTTTTAGATGTTTCAAAGTCCGAGCTTTACGAGGAGCGTATGGTTCGGGGGATTGTTTCGAGCCTTATAAAGACAGAAGATTTTGATGATTTCACTGCATTGGTTGACAATTTCTCAGATGAGGTTGACAATTGGGTAATCTGCGACTGCTTTTGTGCAGGACTTAAGGAAATCAAAAAATATAAAAGCGAATTTTTCGGCTATATTCAAAAATTCCTTGACAGCAAAAACGACTGGAAAATCCGCATTGCGCTTGTCGTTATGCTCGACTACTATCTTGAAGATGAATACATTGACGATGTTTTAAAGCGGTGCGACAGTGTAAAGAGCACATATTATTACGTGAGTATGGCTAAGGCGTGGCTTGTTTCGACAGCACTTGCAAAGTATAAAGACAGGACAATGGAGTATCTGCACAACAACTCGCTCGACGATGAAACCTTTAACAAGGCAATTCAGAAATGCATTGAAAG
>CAMKNF010000104.1 GCA_946414115.1 uncultured Ruminococcus sp.
AATTTCACTCCAGACCGATATTGACAACTACGATGCAGATGCAGACACAAGCGTTATGATGACCTTGCACAGCGCAAAGGGACTTGAATTTCCTGTAGTATTCATAGCCGGAATGGAGGACGGAATCTTCCCGTCAATGTCATCAATTATGAATCCCGATGAGCTTAACGAGGAACGCAGACTTGCGTATGTGGGAATCACACGAGCAAAAGAAAAGCTCTATCTTACAAAGACACGTTCAAGAATGTTGTTCGGCTCTACAACCTACAACAAGGTTTCACGCTTTGTAAATGAAATCCCCGACAACCTTCTCAATTTTACGGGAGAACATAAATCCTTTGTAAAAACAGGCTCGTCATTTGCTTCTTCGTCAGCCGACAGAGTTTCAATCGGCTCTGCAAACAAATCTTCATATTCAGCCGGAAGCTTTGCAGGATATAAACAGCCTGCGATAAAAAGCGGAACTGTATATAATGTAGGCGACTGCGTACTTCATAAGGTGTTCGGCAAGGGTATGATTGTCAGCACAGAAAAAATGGGCAATGATACAATGCTTGAAATTTCTTTTGATAAAGCCGGAACGAAAAAGCTTATGGCTAATTTCAGTAAAATGGAAAAAATATAGAGGGTGATTGTTTTGGTAAAAGCTTGTAAAACAATACTTTGTTCTTTATTTTCTGCATTTTTTGCAGTTTCTTCGGTTTCCTGCTCAGTTTCGAAGCCGTCAGACATTGAAATTACCGTTGCTTCAACATCTGCCGAGCGGACAACAGAGTCAACTGCATCAAAAGCAACGGACGATGTTGTTCCTGCAAAAACCGAATCATATAACTACCTGTTGATTAAGCAGGACTCCGATGATATAACCGCAAGGCTTGACAAAATAATTTCCGACAAAAAATATAAAGGCACAACGTATCTTAAAATAGGCAACGATTTTGAATACATTAATGCAAACGGAGATGCAAACGCCGACAAGCATATGACCAATTCAATTGATACCTGTTACTACGCAGGTTCTGTCACAAAGCAGTTTACTGCCGCCGCTGTGCTGAAACTCTGTGAGGACAAAAAGTTGAGCCTTTCCGATACGATTGATAAATTCTTTCCTTCCTTCAAAAACAGTGACAAAATCACTGTAAGAAATCTTCTTACAATGACCTCGGGAATTAAGAATTACGTCAAGCGTGACAACGAAACTGACAGTGTTATAATTCTCAATCCCGAAATTGAGGAAAAAATATCAAAAGATAATTCTGAAAAAGAAAATAAAAATATCATACTCAACTGGATTTTTACACAGGATTTGTCTTTTGAACCCGACAGCGAGTTTATGTATTCCGACAGTAACTATTATCTGCTCGGTGAAATAATTGAAAAAGCAAGCGGCGAAAGCTACGAAAAATATCTTGAAGAAAATATCTTCAAGCCGCTAGGTATGAATTCCTCATCCTTTGAGCCCGGTGAAAAAACAGCCGTAAGCTATCAGGGTACCAATTCAAACGATTCTCTGCTTTACAGCGGAGTAGGATATTCGTCGATGGGACTTATTTCGAATATTTCCGATTTGCTCAAATGGGTTGACGGCTTGCTTGATGGCGCTGTGTTGAGTGAAGAATCACTTGAGCAGATGTTCACCCCGTACAAGGAAAACTACGCAATGGGTTTTTTCGTTTACGGAAATAAGCTAAGCCACACCGGAAGAACAGAGGATTATAATTCAATGCTGTCCTTTACAAAGGATAAGTCGGAAATTTTTGTATCGCTTTCAAATTACGCATATTCCGACTCGGCATATATTTACAGACTTTTCAAAAATTCTCTTAAAAAATATCTGAACTGATTTTACGCCTTTTAATCACAAAAAACTGATGCCTTCATAAAATAGTATTGTTACAGTGCCGTTATACAGCCTGTTAATACTAATTTGTGGAGGTTATTTTTATGCCGGATGTATCCTACGGTTCAGAGCAGATGCCTTTAAATGACGACAGAACGCCTGACTCGGGCTGTGACGCAATATGCATAGATGCAGACCGTATCTATGACAGCTGCGGAGCAAAGGATTGTTTAAGCGATTTGCCGCTTATGTTCACAGAAGCAAATCAGGCGCTTGTTGAGAACGCTTGTTCGGTGCGCATAAACAGGGCAAATGTAATTACATCAACCGTTGAAGTTGAGCCGGTAGCATTTCACAGGGGATTCTACTCGGTGGATATGACGTTCTATTTTTCTGTGAGCTGTGACGTTTATTCAAGCAACGGCGCATTGCCGACCACAGTCAACGGACTCGCCGTTTACGGAAAAAGAGTTGTCCTCTACGGCAGCGACGGAAGCGTAAAGTCGTTCTCAAGCGACAAGCCTGTAAAGTGTGAGAAAAATGATTGTGATTGCTGTTCATATACAAATTCCGTTCCAAAAGCAACCGTTCAGATTTCAAATCCAATGGCATTGTCGGCAAAGATTGTAAACTGTAAGCCATGTTCTTCAATGCCGTGCAAACCGATTCCTCACTGCGTTTGCGATTACTTCTGCGGCGAGCTTGTACCCTGCAAAAAGAAACAGATTGCAGTTACCATCGGAATATTCACAATCACAAGACTTCAGAGAAAAGTTCAGATTATGATTCCGTCATATGATTTTTGCGTTCCCCGTAAGGAATGCTGTGCAAAAACCGACGACCCGTGCGAGGTATTCAGCAAAATCGAATTTCCAACCGATTCATTCTTCCCACGCAAATCTGAAGAGTGCGAAAAGCACGACAAGCCGTTTGAATGCGGATGTGAAGAATAGTAATTTTATATTTCCGTCATCACTCCCCGAAGCAGTTATATCTGTTTCGGGGAGAATTTTTAGTCAGCTAAACGATAATTTGCCGAGTGCCTCGGCGGGCAAATCGAGTGGAAAAGTTGGTTCGTTTGGATAAAATTGTAGCCCGAATTTTAAGTTGATATGTAGGTGACGTTTCGGACGACCACACAGGGTCGCCCCTACGGTATAAATACAAACACTGATATTTACACTGTAGGGGCAGCCCTGTGTGGCTGCCCGATAGATAACAACAAATGTTTCCTTAACAATCGTAGGGACACGGCGTGCCGTGTCCGCAGTAGCAATCAAACTTTACCCATTAACCTATAGTTATAGAGGACAACAAACCTTTCCGTAGGGGACGGGTTCCCACACGTCCCGAAATGTATCCGATATATCTATCACCCCGAGGAAACCAAACCTTTCCGAACAACACGCACTATTACAAATTCGGAGCGCAGCGACCATTAATTCCGCATTACTAATTACGCATTCCGCATTAATTTATAGTTTATTCAACTTAATATTTTAAAAATCCCATATGGACTGAATGCGTAATCAGGTTATTTAATCAATTCTCCCTCGTATCTACAAACCACTTGTTTTCTTCAAGAAACAAAAACCGCTCCTTGCCCAGTATCATACAGGTGTATCTTATTCCTGCTCCGCCTGCTTTCAGCGATGCGGCATATCTTATGTCCGTGATTTTGTCAATCGGGTACTTTTTGTCCTCGTCCCAGTAAATATATTCGGGCAGTAAATTACCGTCGCAGTCAAAGGTTGCGTTTACCTTAATGTATTTTTTCATCACCAAACACCTCTTATAAATATCCTACGGGATGAATAACGTGGTCGTCTTTTGGATTGAACGACGAAAGACCTCTGTCGTTGAGCAGTACGGCCGGTCGCACAATATAGTTGCCGAATCTTTTTTTCAGCACGTCGAGCGTCTTATCGAGCTTTTCATTCTGCATAAGCCTTTCCTCGTCCTGCAAAAAGCTTATCTGATGCGGAACGTTGTCGTGGACAAAGTCTGTTACGGAAACACCGATACTCCGCAAAGGACGTTGCATTTTATAGCTCCTTTCAAATAGCGAAAATGCATTCTGTGTAATCTCTTTCGTAAGACAGGTGTAGCTTTCAAGTGTGCACTGACGTGTAAAGCTGTTAAGCTCGTTATCACGAATACTTATCCCGACAGTTTTAGCCATAAATCCCTGCTCACGCATACGCCTGCAAACGCTGTCGCGCAGCACGTACATAACCACCTTTACGTCATCAAAGGTTTTCATATCCCTCGGAGTAGTCGTTGAGTTGCCTATAGACTTGACCTCGGTATTATAATCCATATGAGCAACGGGGGAAGAGTCAAAACCGTTTGCAAAGCCGTAAATCAAATCTCCCCATTTTCCGAGCAGCTTTCTTAAAATATCGGGAGAAGTGTTTGCAATATCACCTATAGTGTATATGCCGATTCGGTTGAGCTTATTTCTCGTTGCTCTGCCGACATACAGCAAATCGCCTGCGGGAGAATTCCACACAATATCCTTGTAGTTCTCCCTTGTAATGCAGGTCACAGCGTCGGGCTTTTTGTAATCACTCCCGAATTTTGCAAAAATCTTGTTAAAGCTCACGCCGATACTGACAGTAATTCCAAGCTCCTCCTTGATTCTGTTTTTGATTTCAAGAGCAGTTTTGTATCCGTCACCTTCAATACTGTTTGTAAGGTCGAGCCACGCCTCGTCAAGTCCGAAGCTTTCAATTCTGTCTGTGTAGTCGCTGTAAATTCGTCTTGCCATTTTTGAAAACCTTTTGTAAAGCTCAAAGTGGGGAGGAAGCGTGACAAGCTCGGGACATTTCTGCTTTGCTTGCCAGATAGCCTCGCCTGTTTTTACGTTGTATTTTTTGGCAATCTCGTTTTTGGCAAGGATAATTCCGTGCCTGTTTTCAGCGTCGCCGCTTACTGCAACAGGCTTATTTCTCAACTGCGGATTGTGCAGACATTCAACGCTTGCATAAAAACCATTACAGTCGCTGTGAAGAATAACCCTGTCCTCTTTATATTTATTTCTGTCAACCGTACTTAAAATATCCATAAAATCATCTCGAACAAATGTTTTATTATATTATAGAACATCTGTTCTAATATGTCAACAGTAAATTTTTATGATATAATAAAAACACAGCAAAAAAAGTCGAGAAGTTTTTAAGATTATATTGTATCCTTATCTTGTAAGGCGGTGACAAAATGCAGGAACAAATTGAAGCTGTACAGCGAATGCAGGACTACATATCCAAAAATCTATATTCGGAAATCACATTAGCCGACTTGTCAAGGGCGTCGATGTATTCTCCTTGGTACTCGTACCGAATTTTCAAAAAGCTTTTAAAAATTACCCCTGCCGATTATATACGTCGGCTCAGACTTTCAAAAACTGCGTTAAGACTGCGTGACGAAAGCGTAAAGGTAATTGATTTGGCTCTTGATGCAGGTTACGAAAGCGCCGAAGGCTACCAACGTGCTTTTTACAACGAGTTCGGCTGTAATCCCTCCGAATATGCAAAAAATCCCGTACCTGTCTGCCTGTTTATCCCTTACGGAGTAAAATATTCACAACCGAAGAAGGAGGACAATATGGAAAGCGTAAAAAACATTTATATTCAGCAGATTACAAAACCCGCAAGAAAGGTTATTATCAAACGAGGAGTAAAGGCAACCGACTACTTTGCCTACTGCGAGGAGGTCGGCTGTGAAGTCTGGGGAATTCTCACAAGCATAAAGTCAATCAGCGGAGAGCCGGTCTGTATGTGGCTTCCCGAGAAGTACAGAACTCCCGAAACTTCCGAGTATGTTCAGGGAACGGAAGTACCGCTTGATTACAGCGGGAAAATACCCGACGGCTTTGACGTAATCAAGCTTCCCGAGTGTAAATACCTTATGTTCCAAAGCGAGCCGTTTGAAGAAAAGGACTTCGGAATAACGATTGAACAGGTTTGGGATGCAATCAAAAAATACAATCCCGATCCTACAGGTCTTACTTGGGACAAGGACAACCCGAGAATCCAGCTTGAGCCTATCGGCACAAGAGGCTACATTGAGTTAGTACCCGTCAAATAAATATTATATCTTACTCCGCCATTGACTTTTACTTTGGCGGAGTTTGTTTTTTGACAAAATTATACTATTATTATAATTGTTATAATAAATATATTGACAATAAATTACAAATAATGTATAATTTATATAATAAATAGATACTTGTATTAAAAATATGTTTTAAAAGGGAGTATGTTTATGAAAAAAACAATTTCAATTGTTCTTACCATAATTATGTTGCTTGGCACATTCGGCAGTATAAATGCATTTGCGGCAGAAGAAAAATATCCTCCGCTTGAAAACGGACGGTATGACGATTTTGACGTTTTAAGTAAATATCAGTATAATGTTGTTGGTCATGGTTCTGAAATATTTGCTCTTAACGAGATTCTTTCAGCAAGAATTAAACCTGCTCCTGTATCTCTTACCGAATCAGAAGAAAAAGAAATTGTTGATGATTACAGAACATTGTATTCTGACTATGAGCTTGGTAAAGTAAGTACTGAATGTTACGGCGTTTTAAGTGACGGAAGTAAACTGCTGCTCGTCAGCGCTGAAAATTTTGCATATTTAACTGAATTTTATTATGTAGTAATTGATGAATATTTGACTACTAATAGTGACAGCCGTTATTTGATTTACAAGGATAATCAATTTATCGGATTAAATGCATTGTCTGAAGATTTACTTGATGAAACAGCCGAAATTCTCCAATTTGCAAAGTTTGTAAATCCAAATGAACAGCAGGAAACCGAACCTTCAACAATCCGGCCTGTGACAAATTCTGTTTCTACTCCCGACGCACCTTTAAATAATAATTCCGAAAATACAACTAATCTCAACAATGCAAACGGAAGTATTCCTACAGGACAGAATAATTCCATAGCGTTATTGAGCATTTTGATTTTTGGTGCTTGTGCAATTATTTTACTGACAGCAAAAAAGAAGAACTCTAAATAATATTACATATTTAATATTTTCATTAAAATCCACCGCTGTGAAATCAACGGTGGATTTTCCTTTTGCTGTATATTGAGGCTCTTTGTCAATAGTTGGGGTAAACCCGAAAAAGGAATGATATAAAAAACAA
>CAMKNF010000105.1 GCA_946414115.1 uncultured Ruminococcus sp.
TATTTTTAAATATATAAAAAATTGCTGTGTTCCTAAAAACGGAGAAAACGGCGGTTGGGATGTAATATATAAAAATCCGAATGGAATTGAAATTATTGACGGAACAAAAGTTCATACCGTATATGTAGAAATGAAAAACAAACACAACACTATGAATTCAGCCTCAGCAGGAAAAACATTTATTAAAATGCAAAATCAACTTCTTAACGATGACGATTGTGCTTGCTTTTTAGTTGAAGCTATTACGCAACATTCACAAAATATAAAATGGGAAACAACTGTAGACAAAAAGAAAGTCGGTCATAAACTGATACGCAGAGTAAGTATTGATCAGTTCTATTCTTTAGTCACAGGGCAAAACGATGCATTCTTCCAAATGTGTATGGTTCTTCCTGAAATAATTAAGAAATCTGTAAAAGAGCTCGAACATTCTATCGTTCCGCATGATACCGTCTATGAAAAATTGCTTGAATTATCAAAACAGCAAAATGTTAATTCCGATGAAATGGCATTTGCAATGGCTGTATATATGCTGGGATTTGGAGAATATATCGGCTTTCACAATTAATAAACAGGTGATTTATATGAGTCTTGTTGAATTTAAAAATGTATATAAACGCTACAAAATGGGCGAAGTTGTAATAAATGCCGTTGACGGAATTTCCTTTAAAATTGAACAGGGCGAATTTGCAATTGTCGTCGGCGCATCGGGTGCAGGCAAAACTACCGTACTAAACATTCTCGGCGGTATGGATAACTGCACCGAGGGTGAAATTATTGTAAGGGGCAAGGATATTAGCAAATTCAGCGACAAACAGCTTATTGAATACCGCAGATTTGACATAGGCTTCGTGTTCCAGTTCTATAACCTTGTCCATAACCTCACAGCCAAGGAAAACGTTGAGCTTGCGGCACAGATTTGCAAAAATCCGCTCGACAGCGAAAAGGCAATTGAAAGCGTTGGACTGCTTGACCGAAAAGACAACTTCCCAGCCCAGCTTTCAGGAGGCGAACAGCAGAGGGTTTCAATTGCAAGGGCGCTTGCAAAACGTCCCGGACTTTTGCTTTGTGACGAGCCGACCGGTGCGCTTGACTACAACACAGGCAGACAGATTCTCAAGCTATTGCAGGACACCTGCAAAAAAGAGAAGATGACCGTTGTCCTTATCACCCACAACAGCGCAATTACCCCTATGGCTGACCACGTAATTGAGATGAAAAGCGGTAAAATAGTAAGGGATATTTTCAACGAAAATCCGAAGAGCGTTTATGAAATTGAATGGTAAGGGTTAAGTATGACAAAATCACTCCTTAAAAACACGTTTCGTGAAATAAAAAACACTAAAGCACGTTTTATTTCCATTATGGCTATAATTGCGCTCGGCGTTGGATTTTTCGCAGGAATCAAGGCTACCGTACCGTCAATGTACAACCTTGCCGAAAACTACTACAAAGAGCAGAACCTTATGGACTACAGGCTTGTTTCCACCGTCGGCTTTGACGAGGACGACATCAAGGCTGTTGCAAACACCGAGGGTGTTTCTTCCGTTATGCCGTCGTACTTCTGTGACGCACAAACCACAGCCGAAAGCGGCGGAAACGTTGTAAGGCTGATTTCCGTACCCGAAAAATACGGCGATAACAGCGAGCTGAATACGCTTGTCCTCAAAGAAGGCAGACTGCCCGAAAAGCCAAATGAGATTCTCGTTGAGCACGACTCAATTTCAGGCACGAAGTATAATGTCGGCGATAAAATCACCTTTTCAAAGGAAGCAGGTGACAAAGACCTGTCGGAACAGCTTGTCTGCCTTGAATACACGGTTGTCGGTACGGCAAATTCTCCGCTTTATATATCATATCAGCGTGGCACAACAAGCATAGGAAACGGAAAAATTTCCGAGTTTATGTATGTAAATCAGAAAAACTTCAAAACCGAACGATATACGGAGCTTTATGTAAAGGCTGATTTTTCCGAAAACTGTTCGGCATTTTCAGACGCTTACGAAGAAAATTCGGAAAGCCTTGCAGAAACTCTTGAAACAACCGCAAACGCACAATGCGAGGTATTCGACAAGGACGTAATTCAGAAAGCAAAAAATGAGCTTGGGGACTCAAAAACCAAATATAACGATGAAAAGACAAAGGCTGAAAAGCAATTAAGCGATGCAAAGGACAAAATTGAGTCCTCTCAAAAGGAATTTGACGAGAAAATCGCAGATGCACAAAGCGAGCTTGACAACGCAAAAGCAAAGATAGACAGCGGAAAAACCGAGCTTGAAAGCTCAAAAAACGAATACTACTCAAAAATTTCCTCTGCCGAAGCTGAAATCAGCAAGAAGGAAACACAGCTTAAAAACGCAGAAACAGAGTACGAAAAATCGAAATCCGATTTTGACTCACAGATTATTTCTGCTCAGGAGGAAATCGACAGCGGCAGAGCCGAGTATGAAACAGCGTACAACGAATATAAAAGCACACAGGAGCCACAGCTCCTTGCAGGAATTGAGCAAGCGCAGACTGCCGTTGACTCGCTGAAAGCCGCAATCGCCGCTGAAACAAATCCCGATGTTCAAGCCGTACTCAACGCACAGCTTGAACAGGCACAGCAAACACTCGATAACCTAAACTCACAATACAGTCAGGCTTTATCCAAGCTTGAAGAAAGCAAAGCAAAGCTTGATTCTGCACAGGCTGAGCTTGATGCAAAGAAAGCCGAGGGACAGGCACAGCTTGACTCCGCACTTGCGCAAATTGAAAGCGGCAAGACGGCACTTGAAAACGGAAAAGCCGAGCTTGAAACGCAAAAAACTGAGGGCTACAACAAACTCGTTGAAGCCGAAAACACCCTTAACACAGCACAATCTCAATATGACGACGGCGTTAAAGAGCTTGAAAAGCAAAAGACCGACGGTCAGCAAAAGCTTGATGACGCTCAAAAGGAATACGACAAGGAAAAATCAAAGGCAGACGAAAAGTTTGCCGAAGCCGAAGAAGAAATAAACGACGCACAGAAGGAGCTTGACAAGCTTTCCTCACCCGAATGGTACGTGTTTACACGCAACGACAATCCGGGATATTCAACATTTTCACAGAATGCTGACAGACTTGACGCTGTTGCGTCGGTATTCCCTGTATTTTTCCTGCTTGTAGCAGTGCTTGTCTGCGTTACGACTATGACCAGACTGATTGAAGAAAAGCGAACCGAAATCGGTACGCTTAAAGCACTCGGTTACAGCAACATAAGTATCATAACCAAATTTGTAATTTATGCACTTATCGCCGCAATTCTCGGCAGTGTAATCGGCACTGTACTCGGAGTATGTTCTCTGCCGTTTATCATCTACAACGCCTACAAGATTTTGTTCTACATCGGCGACATAACGCTTGTGCTCAACATTCCGAGTATTGTTCTCGGAATTGCCGCCGCAGTTTTATGCACAACCGTTGTTTCAATAGTAGTGTGTATGCGTTCGCTCGCACACAAGCCTGCCGAGGCAATGCGACCAAAGGCTCCGAAACCCGGCAAGCGTATTCTGCTTGAATACATCACGCCGCTCTGGAAGCGTTTCAGCTTTACCGCAAAGCTGACGGCAAGAAATCTGTTCAGGTACAAGTCAAGACTTTGTATGACGGTAATCGGCGTTGCAGGCTGTACAGCTCTTATAGTAGCGGCGTTCGGACTGTTAAACAGCTTTGACCCGCTTACAAAGGACCAGTTTGAAACAATTTACAAGTACGACGCCGTAATCGTTCCAAAGGAAGGCGGCACTGAAAAAGAGCTTTCATACCTCACCTCCGAGGTTAAAAATAAAGATAACGTGAGCAGATTTATGCTCGCTTCACAACAGGAAGCAACCGTTGAATTTAAAGATCAGATAAAGGATGAAAGCACATATCTTACCGTTGTGCAGAATCCCGACGAGCTTGACACTATCATCTCACTCCACACACGCAAAGGTAAAGAAGAACTAACCCTCACCGACGACGGTGTTCTTATTAACGAAAAGCTTTCGGAGGAATTCGGCATAAAAGTCGGCAATACAATCAGAATCAGCGGCGAATTCGGCGACAGTGAAGCAAAGGTATGCGGAATTTTTGAGCAGTATCTGCACAACTATATTTATATGACGCCAACGCTCTACAGCTCCCTGTTCGGCAAAAACCCGTCCTACAATATGCTCGATGTTAAGCTTGAGGACAATTCTCAGACTGCTCAGGAAAGCTTCAGCTCCGAGGTTTTGACAGATAACAGAATTGCGGCTGTTTCATTCATTGCAACAAGCCTTGAGGAATTTAAAAATATGCTCAACTCGCTTAACCTTGTTGTGCTTGTTATGATAATCTGTGCGGCGGCACTTGCGTTTGTTGTGCTGTACAATCTTACGAACATCAACATAGCCGAGCGTGTGCGTGAAATCGCAACGTTCAAGGTTCTCGGCTTTAACAACAGGGAAACTTCATCGTTCATTTATAAGGAAAACATTGTGCTTACTCTGCTCGGAATCGCTGTCGGGCTTGTGCTCGGTATATTCCTCACCTCGTTCATTGTACAGACGGTTGAGGTTGACAACATTATGTTCGGACGTGAAATCTACCCCACCTCGTTTATTTACGCCGCCGGCTTTACACTGCTGTTTTCACTCCTCGTAAACGCCGTAATGAGCTTTAAAATCAAAGCGGTAAATATGGTAGAAAGCTTAAAGAGCGTTGAATAACCGAAACTATAAAATGCAAAGGAGAAACGTATGAATAACTATACATTAATTGCAGGAGTAAACGGTACAGGCAAATCAAGTCTGCGAGGCGTTCTTGAAGGTCAGGGTGCTCTGCTTGGTCACATAATAGATGCAGACGCAATTGCAAAGGAAAACAATTTTGACAATCTCTGTGCAGGAAAACAAGCCGTATCGGAAATACAGTTCTGTCTTGAAAACAATATCTCCTTCACGCAGGAAACCACCCTTTCGGGACACAGAACCGAACGCACTCTGCGACAGGCAAGAAAGCAGGGCTACTATGTTACGATGTATTACATCGGATTGAATTCAAAGGAAGAAAGCCTTTTGCGAATTGCAAACAGAGTGCGCAAAGGCGGTCACGATATACCAAAGGCTGATGTTATCCGCCGTTTTGAAAACAGAATAGAATCACTCAGGAAAACTATTCCTCTTTGCGACAAGGTTGTATTTTACGATAATGAAAACGGTTTTGTCAAAGCGGCTGAAATAATTAACAACAAATTCAATTACACCAACGGCATACGTCCTCAGTGGCTTACCGAAGTCAAGGAAAAGCTTTCTTTATAAAATGAAAATCGCAGAAAAATAATACATTAAAAAACATATTCTCCTATGCTGCGCCGCACAATTTGATTGTGCGGTGTTGCACTATATTTGACTTATTGTGTAAGTTGTTGTAAATATTTGACGAAATAACACCTTTTATCAGTGCAAATACTCTTTGATTTTTATTATACAATATGGTAAAATTATTTATAAAGGTTACATTTTAGTAATTTTCATTTTTGGAATAATTTGTAAATAATTGAATAATTTTAATAAGAAAGGGTGTTTCTTTGAAGTATCGTTTTACAAAGAGAATTTCTGCGGTAGTTGTAACTGTTGCAATTCTTTTTACATCTGTTTTTTCAATGTCAATTATCGCAAATGCGGCTACTGCATATTCACCCAGGCTCTCCGCTCCTGCGTCAACAAATAAATATTACTACAGCGATTTAAATGTTTTCTATAAATACGGCTACGGTATGCCAAACTGTACGGCTTACGCTTACGGCAGAGCTTATGAAATTCTCAAAACCGAGCCAAAGCTTTCATGGGGCAATGCCGAGCAGTGGTACGGCTACAACAAGTCAAACGGCTACTACAGCTACGGAAAAACTCCGAAGCTAGGCGCAATTGCGTGCTGGGCATACGACGGTGGCGGCGGTCACGTTGCTGTTGTTGAAAAAATTGAAAACGGACAAATCACTTTTTCAAACTCTGCCTGGAGCGGAAATAACTTCTATCTCACCTATGCAAGCACCTCTGACTCCAATGCAGGCGGCTCAAGCTGGTGGAACTTCCAAGGCTATATATACATAGGTGAATTCAGCGGCGGACAAGCTGAAACTCTCCCAATAAAATATAAAACCGGAATTTACAAAACAACCACCGCTCTTAATATGAGAAACGGAGTTGGTACGGGCAACAGCGTACTGGCCACAATACCGAACAACACACAAATAACGGTAACTAACGTAAAGTCGGATTCCGACTACAACTGGGGTTACACAACCTACAACGGTAAGAGCGGATGGGTTTGTATGGATTATTGCAGTTATGTGGGCGCCGTAACACAGCCCACAACAGCTAAACCTACCACACAGCCGACTACGGCAAAACCGACTACTCAGCCTACAACAGCCACACCTACAACTCAGCCAACCACCGCTGCACCGGCAACACAACCGACTACAAAACCAAGCGTCGGCAAGCCTTCAGACGGACTCGGCGTTGGTGACATAAACGGCGACGGATATGTTACAATTGCTGACGCAACAATGATTCAGCTATATGTCAGCAGTCAGATTGAGTTGACAGACGAGCAGATTGCACAGTGCGATTTCGACTTTGACGGACAGATTACTATTATGGATACAACCTGTATTCAAAAGTATCTTACATATTAATCAGCGAATTTATAAAAAACACAGCACAGCATATCTTTAATCAAAGGATATGCTGTGCTTTTTTACAAGAATATGTAAAATTAATGTAAAGTTTGTGTATTGTCACATTTATTTGGTTTTCTTGCCTTGAATTATTATTAATTATGATATATAATAATTATGTATAATGATTATCCCAATAAATCAGCTCAAAATAAAAACATATTATGAGTGATAAACTATAATTTAGCCGAGTGCCTCGGCGGGCAAATCGAGTGGAAAAGTCGG
>CAMKNF010000106.1 GCA_946414115.1 uncultured Ruminococcus sp.
CCACCGAGATCTACACTCTTTCCCTACACGACGCTCTTCCGATCTCAGATTGCGGTGCTAAACTCTATCAAGTTCGGCACAGAGGATGGGAACACAGTAAAGAATATATGGTATGTGCTACATACAGAAAAAGAGGAAAAGATATGTGCACTTCTCATCAGATCAGAAACTATGTTATTGAGGATTTTCTGCTTGACGGAATTAAAAATCTTACTGCTTATGTTCGTGAACACGAGAATGAATTTCTTGAAATGGTAACAAAAAAGAGCAGGGCGGATTCAGACCTACATTTGCATAAAATACAACGAGAATTGGAGCAGAGCGAAAGCAGAATAAAAAAGTTGGATTTAATTATTCAAAGGCTTTACGAAGATAACATTGAGGGTAAAATTTCAGATGACCGATTTATAAAAATGTCAGAAAACTACGAAAAAGAGCAAAAGCAACTTGAAAGCCGAACAAGTGAACTTCGTAAAGAAATTGCCAACGAGCAGAACAATTCAGCAAATGCTGATAGCTTTCTAAAACTTGTTCATAAGTACACGGATATTCAAGAACTCAATGCTGAAATAATTCGTGAGTTCGTTGAAAAAATCTATGTTTACAAAGCTGAAAAAGTAGACGGAAAGAAAATTCAGCGTTTGAAAATTGTATGGAACTGTATTGGTGATTTTAACCCACCATTGGCAAAATAAAAAAATACGGCATAACCGAATTAACGATTATGCCATATTTTCAGGAATTATTAAATCCCTAATTTGCACCCGCATTTTGCGGGGATTTTTTGCTTAATAAATCGATTATCAAGTAATTATATAAATACAGGGGTAATTATGAAAACAATCTTATCTAAAATCATCGCAATAGCATTAAGCACTGTTCTTGCAGTAGCTTCAACAGTAGCTGTAGGTGCTGTTGAAACAACCGTTGAGCCTGTATCTGTTGATTCGACAGGTTTTACCGATCTCCGGTCAACATATTGGATGTTTAACAATAAGATTTACTTTTCACGCTTTAACACACCTGCTTCGTCAGTTTTCCATTTTGGACTACAAGATGAGAATGGTCCTTTCTATGACTATGAGGTCAATTTCAAAGACCTGAATAGTACGGACTCGAAAACTATTTCATTATTAAGTGACCAAAAGTATGAGATTTGGCTTGGAAGTTCTACCCACGGTATAGGTAATTCTCACCCAATCGTTGAACATCGCTCTTATAACAAAACAGGAGGTTATTACCGAAAGGTGAGAATTAAGCTTTCATCTCTTATGAATGGTGAAGGCGAATTTTATAATTATTTCGCTTCCGACGGTTCAACAACAAAAACTAATCCAAACTACGGAACGCATACATTTAGATTCGGAGAAGCAGAAAAAAGCACAAGCGGCGGAGTTTATTACGAATTTCACGGTGGAATGTGTGTAATAAGCGGTGCAGCTGTAACTGCTGTAACTCCTGATTCAAACGGAGAAATAGAATTTTTTGTTAATACCAAAATAGGTGAGGAAAGTCGTTTGTTCACATCTACTAATATTTACTATTTATATCCTGATGGTTTTGAAACTCGAGAAACTGAGAGAGGCGCGGAAGGAGTTATCCCGGGACTGACTTTCGGCGACGCAGATTCGGATTGTTCTGTAAATATTAAAGATGCAACAAGAATTCAGTCTGCAATTGCAGAAATAAGCAC
The DNA here is from genome assembly GCA_946414115.1 of uncultured Ruminococcus sp. Lineage (GTDB taxonomy): Bacteria > Bacillota > Clostridia > Oscillospirales > Acutalibacteraceae > Ruminococcoides. The sequence goes on from CAMKNF010000106.1 coordinate 1,694, forward strand.
GTTAGATAATCTTCAGAAATTTGTCTCTGACGTTAATTTGGATAAGAAAATTGATGTAAATGATGTAACCTGTATGCAAAAATATATTGCGGATATGGATTACTAAAAAATACTGATATATTCGAATCTTATATTATAAATCTATATGTTTTTGAAAAAGATAATAGTTAGTCTTTCTGTCCTTATTAAATCAAAAATTAAATGTAGTTTTCAATTATTGTTAAGTACAAATATCAGTGTTTCAAAATTATTTGATTAACTCTTGAATCATGAGTCTTAAAATTGTATAATGCATAATTAAGTAAGTAAGGGGATTATAACAATGCGGGAAAAAATTGTCTATGTTGCAGAAGAACATAATGCTGAATATCAAAAAGCTGTATGGTGGCTCAGAGCCATGAATTATATCCGCACGGTTTCCGGAACTGTGTATGTAGATCAGCTTGCTGAGCTTGCCGATTATTTTGACTGTCCTGATGTGCTCAGAAACAAATTGAAAAATAGCGTTAATGTTTATGATGATATAGAGAATATTAAGAATATTGCCGTTCAAGAAAATCTTATGGAAAGCTATGACGGTAATTTCCTTAAATGTGATTATGTGACCAACGGTATTTTTACTATTCCCAGATCACGAAAAATACTTGATTTTGCGATATGGAAACTATATGACAGATATGAATTTCCCGAGGTGTGTCTTACATATAATAAGTATTTCTACAAGCCTTTGCCGAATGAGGAAGATGTAAAAATAACTGAGTTTGATAATTTATCAAATGATGATATAAAAGAAATGTGCACCGAAGGATTTATTATTCCAGACCACAGCAAAAAGACAATATCCTTTGATTTTACTGCTCTAAGCACAAATCCGGACGACTGTATATATGTAAAAAACTTTGATTTATTTTCTATCATAAATTATGTAAATACACATCCCGAAGAAGTAGGGTTCCCCGGAAAAATAAAATATTCGGTAGGCTTTGTTAATGCCAGAAGGACTGTGTTTTTTGGAAATATACGATTTACAAATTCGAGTATGACAGACAAACAGATTTTTAAAGGAAGCTTATGCTTTAACTGCGCAGCTTTTGAAAATGACGTTAATTTTAACTATGCCGTTTTTTCATGCGGTAGTTCGAATAACGGAGCCGTTATAGATTTTCGTGACGCTTGCTTTCACGGTAATATAAATTTCTATAACTGCACCTTTGAGTCAGCGTCATCAAAAACGGAAATTACGTTTGAGGACGCAAAGATATACGGTGGTCTGGAATTTAACAATGTAAATCTCGGTGAAATAAATATAAACTGTTTCCAGGCAATTTTTCTGAGCAAAAATAACTCTATGGACGAATATATAAAAAGGGTTAATTTTATAAATACAATTTTTATGGGTAGTTCATCTGTCGACTTAACCGATGCAGATTTCTCTTCATCTGGCAAGAGTAAGATTTATTTCCAGAATATTTCAAATCTTCCTGAACTTAAAATACTGTTAAGTGCCACAGAGATTGACGGAAAAAGATTGTGTCCTTCGGTTTATCTGCTTATCAATAACTGCACTATTCAGAACACAATATACATAAGTAATATATTAATGCTTTCTTTTTATCATTCTCAGAATTTCAGCCGTATAGTCGCAGCCGATGATTGGGCAGATATGCCGAGTGTGCCTCGGGCAATACGGTTTAGGCAGTATTTCGGCAAGGACGGAACAGGCGAATGTCCGAGGACAAAGACCAAGGGATTTATCAGAACCCCGATTGTAAACAAGCTCCTTCTTGCCGTGTATAATAATGACCGTATAAATGATTTCAACCACAGTGCTGATATTCTTAACAGGTCAAAGGGGACGGATTTTTTGATGCTTAAGGAAAATTTCGCGTCTCAGGGACTGTATGACAGCGAAGATACAGCTTTTATTTTGTATATGGAATATAAACCGCTTATCAATTCAATGGATAAGCACACGGGTAAGCTAAAAAAGGCGAGCGACACATTTTTATATAAAATCCTGTATACAGCTGGTAAATACGGAATTTCTCCCGGAAGAGTCATATATGCCATGTTCTTTGTTATTGCAGTTTTTGCTTTGATATTCGTACTGTTTTTTGTATGTATAGACAAAAATTCATTTTCTGTCGGAAATACGCTGTCGCAGTGGAACGAAAGTGCAAACGAATATGTTACGATAAAATTTGATGGTATATTAAATACCTTAGGCGTAGGTATTTTATATAGTCTTGAGAATGTCATTCCGTTTGTTTCTCAGTTTGAGGCTATTGACTTGGCTGTGTGCATTTTTACAGCTATTGAAAATTTTATCGGATCATTTCTTATAGGATATTTTTCGGTTGCTGTTGTAAGAAAAACCTTAAGGTAGGAAAGATTTTATTATGGAAAATAATTTTAAATTTCGTCATCCCGATGAAAATGACGCACCGTTAATTCAGGAGCTCGCACGAAAATGTCCTCCTCTCGATGTTCATACAGTATATACATACTGGGTAATATGTAAATTTTTCTCAGAAAGCTGTATTATTGCGGAGGATAACGGTGTTCCCTTTGCATATATAACCGCCGTGGAAACTGATGATACAGTTTTTATATGGCAGATTTGTATATCGGAAAAATATCGTGGCATGAAAATTTCTGCGCTGCTCATAGACTTTGTTTTAAATTATGCAGAAGCTAAACATAAGACTGTGAGCGTTTCGATAGATAAAGAAAACACTGCGAGCAACTCTGCGTTTCAGAGTTATTGCTCAAAAAATTCATACATTCTCAGGTGTACCGGTTCACTTTCCTTAAAGGATTTGTCAGATCCGCTTTTTGCCGAAAATGAAGAGATTTACACATTTGATAAGCTATAATCAAAACCACCGGTTAAACCGGTGGTCTGTTTTGCCCCTATAAGGGGCTATTATTGGCTTAACCCCTTATAGGGGTATTGAAAGTTTGACAACGCATTACCATTACGAGCAGTCGCTGAAATGCGGCTGTTTATTTTTATATATTAATAATAGAATCTGATAAATTTGATATTGTAAAAGTCGCAGGTTGTCAGGTCATTTGTATCAAGTTCATTAATCAGAATATAGTTTGACGCTACGCCAAGCAAAAATCCGGATTTTGTGACAATTGAATTAGAGCCGACAAGAAAATCAATTGAAACTCGTCGTCCAATCTGCGTTCTTAAAAAGCCGTTAAGATATTGCAGACTTTCAGCTGTAACGGGATATGGGTGCTGTATATCGGTAATTCCGTCCATAAGACTGCTTTCAAGCGGCTGCTGAATTGTTGCACCGTAGTCAAAGGTTGTTGCAGGGGTAGAGGGAACAACATTCTGATTACCGCTGACGTTTTCCTGTACACCTTGCTGTTCGGTTGTACCGCTTGGAGTAGTAGGAGAAGAAGTGCCTGTTCTGCCGATTTGCTGATTATGATAAGCCGCAATCTGCTCAACAGAGGGAATCATATACTTTTTCTGATTTACCACATTCGGAACACAACCCTGTTGAGTGCAACCGCCGGACGGAAAACCGTAATAATCTCCGGGATTGAACCCTTGATTCAGCGTTGTATTAAAAGCTTCATTAGGAATTATACTATTAGTCTGCATCATATTGTTGCCTGTATTCTGATTTACCATTATAATCACCCTTATGTTTTGGAATAAGCTTGAGTAGGAGAGTAAAAGCAGTGGTCGCCGATACGGTTATAAATAACCCCGATATTTGACGGAAAGTAGTTAGGACACGTTGCAGAAAACGGATTAAAATAAAACAACGAATTTCCGACAGAGCTTACCGTATTTCCGGCAAGTGCCCAGTCGGCTATTTCATAGTGTATATCTTCCGGAACCATATTGTAAATATTCTGCGGATTGTATGCTCCGCCAATCGAGGTTTTCAGACAGGTAAACTGATTTGGCTGCTCAATGATTGCTCTGACATCGCCGCCGTTGCTTATTCTGGCAAATTCGCCTTCTGTTGCATTTGCTCTGTTAATAATTATTGATGCGACAGCCGCCATACCATCTATGCCTTCGCCGCCGGCTTCACACTTTAACAGCCTTGCAAAGAGCTCTCTTGTATCAAATGCCATTTAATCACCTGCTGATTTGTCTTTCATTTTATAGTATGCTTTATTTTGCTTTTCGTTACTGACAGCAGGGTGGGTGATAAATATTCTTTTGCAGAAATAAAGATTTGTTATTAATTTGTTTCAAGCCAGCGTACTGCACAATACGCAAGGGCAGCAGCACCGATAGGGCATACCTCCTCGTTAAAACGCACCTTTGGGTTATGTGCAGAATATGCACCTCGTTCATCTGGAAAGCCCGCTGAAAGATAAATAAAGGCAGACGGGATTTTTTCTGCAATAATTGCAAAATCTTCTGATGCATTCGCCTGCATATTCGGATATGGAGTCATTCCCGGAATATTCATCTCCTGCATAAATCCAGCGATTTGTTTGGTAAACTTGCTGTCGCAAATAAGAGGCGGAACTTGAGAAAGCGGCGTGATTTCCGCTTTTGCACCGTTAATTTCTGCAATTCCGTTCGCAACCTCTCTGATTTTGCCAACGAGCAGTTCCCTTTCGTGCTTGTCGTTTGTGCGCAGAGTACCTTCAAGAACAGCAGAGTCGGGGATAATATTAGCAGCATTTCCACTTTGAAATTTTCCTACGGTGAGAACACAGTTCTTTTCCGGATTGGAGTTTCTTGCTATCAGCCCTTCAAGCGCAGTGTAAATCTGTACAGCAGTGTGAATCGGGTCAACAGTGAGATTCGGATATGCACCGTGACCGCCTTTGCCTGTTATAATAATTCTGAATCCATCAACAGACGACATCATAACGCCTCCGCAGTTGTACATAAAAAGACCTATAGGCAATTTGCCGGGGGCAACGTGAAAAGCGAGTGCGGCGTCAGGCTTTGGATTTTCAAGAATTCCGTTTTCAATCATATTATTACTGCCCTCAAAGGTTTCTTCGGCAGGCTGAAACATAAACTTTACTTTACCGCAGATCTTATCCTCATTTTCTTTAAGAATTTTTGCGGCTGTAAGCAACATAGCGGCGTGAAAATCGTGGCCGCAGGCGTGAGCCTGTTTTCCGGTGGGACAGGCGAATTCTTCTCCGCTTTCTTCCGGCATAGGAAGAGCGTCCATATCTGCACGCAACAGCAAAG
>CAMKNF010000107.1 GCA_946414115.1 uncultured Ruminococcus sp.
CAAAAATTGTATTACAATTTTTGTGTGGACACGGCACGCCGTGTCCCTACGTCAATGTTGTTATAATTCCAACGCTAAATTATCGTTTATTTCACAAAACGTCTAAAATGTAAATAGCGGCAAGGTCGAAGCCCTGCCGCCGTAATTAAACTAAAATCAGTTTGTGATTGTCTGCTCTGTTTCCTTGTCGAAGATGTGAATCTTGCTGAGGTCAAAAGCAACTTCAATGTTGTCGCCGGGCTGTGCTGTTGATGTAGGCTCAACACGAGCTGTAACAGGAACTCCGCCGATATTAACATAAAGGTAAATCTCTGCACCCATAAGCTCAGTAACGTCAACGTTAGCGGTAAGGTGACAATTTGACTTTGCAAGGAAGTCAGGCTCATCGTGAACATGCTCGGGACGGATACCGAATACAACCTCTTTGCCAACATAAGCGTCAAGCTTGCCGCCCTTAGCCTTATCAGCAGGAACGGGAATCTTGTACTTGTCAAAGTTAAGTGTATAGTTTGCGCCATCCTTTGCAAGAGTAGCGTTGATGAAGTTCATCTGAGGTGAACCGATAAAGCCTGCTACGAACATATTGCAAGGCATATCATAGAGGTGCTGAGGAGTATCAACCTGCTGAATGAAGCCGTCCTTCATAACAACAATTCTTGTACCCATTGTCATAGCCTCTGTCTGGTCGTGGGTTACGTAGATAAATGTTGTGCCGAGGCGCTGATAGAGCTTTGAAATCTCTGTACGCATCTGTGCACGAAGCTTTGCGTCAAGGTTTGAAAGCGGTTCGTCAAGAAGGAATACCTTCGGGTTACGTACAATAGCACGTCCGAGAGCAACACGCTGTCTCTGACCGCCCGAGAGAGCCTTCGGCTTTCTGTCGAGGTACTGTTCAATACCGAGAATACGAGCAGCTTCTTCAACTCTGCGCTTAATCTCTTCCTTGGGAGTCTTTCTTAACTTAAGACCGAAAGCCATATTATCGTAAACGGTCATATGAGGATAAAGAGCATAGTTCTGGAAAACCATTGCAATATCTCTGTCCTTGGGAGCTACGTCGTTTGCGAGCATATCGCCGATGTAAAGCTCACCCTTTGAAATATCCTCAAGACCTGCAATCATTCTCAAAGTTGTTGATTTACCGCAGCCTGAAGGACCAACGAGAATGATAAATTCTTTGTCGGCAATTTCAAGGTTGAAGTCTGTAACAGCTGTTACGCCGCCGTCATAAATTTTGTAGACATGTTTTAATGATACATTTGCCATTTAATAAACCTCCAATAATCCAGAAAGTAATAATACTTCATTACAATTAATAATATACCACTTTGAACAAATTTTTACTATACCGATTTTGACTAAATATTCATTCAATATTTTATTTAAAAATGACACAGAATAAAAAACGACTACTATTTTTAGTGTATATTGCCGATAAAAATCAACTCTTTATCTAATTTCGTCAACAATTTGCAAGAACCTATGGGCAATTTGCTATCCAAATACAAATTTCCGATTGATATTCGTTGAAGGTGCACAACATTTATTCCACAACATAAGAACATTTTTTTAACCTGATGGAACTTGCCTTCACAGATTGTCACAATTCCCTTTTTATTGTCAGAATCAGGTACTATTTCAAGCTTTGCAGGCATACATTTTGTACCGTCGGCAAAAACAATACCATTTTCAAATTCTTTTATAGTGTCTTCTGTTATCTCTTTGTCAAGCTTTGCAATGTATTTTTTCTCAACGTGATTTTTCGGCGACAACATTTTGTGTGCAAAATCTCCGTCGTCGGTAATTATAAGCAGTCCTTCGGTATCCTTGTCCAGTCTGCCTGCGGGAAAAATTCCCTTTCTTTTGTACTCCTCGGGCAAAATATCAATAACCGTTTTGTCGTGATTGTCATTTGTTGCCGAAACCACGCCCGAGGGCTTGTTGAGCATTATATAAATATGTTTGCTGTAATTTACAGCCTGTCCCTTTACAGTGATTGAGCTGTTCTCGGCATCTGCCTTGAAATCTGCCTTTCTGATTATCTCACCGTTTACGCAGACTTCTCCCTTTTTAATCAGCTCACGCACTTCTTTTCTGCTTCCTGTTCCCTGTGATACAAGGATTTTGTCAAGTCTTTCCATATCAAATAAGCGGCAGATTTTCACTGCCGTACTCTCCGTTTGTAAGATGTCCGCCGATTACCTTTCCTTTATATATAAGAAGTACGGCGTATTTTGTTTCGCTGTTTTTAAGCTCATATGTAACCTTTTGAACTGATTTACCCTTGAATTTTTCAAGGTCAAGTCCGATTTCCTTTTGCAGTTCGTTGTATTCCTCAAAGGTATCATTAAAATCCGTCGGAACAGTAACTTCGCAGCTGTCCGTGATTTTTTCTGCTGACAAGCCGAGCTGTTCAAGAAAAGTACACTGTTCATCGTCTTTATCGCACTTAATCGAGTAACAGCCAAGCTCGTCACAGGTTGCAGTATCGGGCAGACTGCTCTGCACAGAAATCATAGATATTATGCAGACTACTGCGACAACAACGGACGCAACGGCAAATATTGCAAAAACTTTTTTGGAATCGGTAACCTTAAAATTAAACACAAACAAAGCAAGACCCCCGAACATACTTATACTATATTATAAGTATGCCGAAGTACTTGCTTTAATGATAATATCAGCCGAATAAAAGCGGCAAAAGGTCGGCAGGAGTTTTTGCAAACACCTCTGCCCCCTCGTCTTTCATAGCCTGAATACTGCCGTAGCCGTACTCAACGCCTATGAAGTCAACGCCGCACTGACTTGCACCTCTTGCATCAAAATAAGTGTCGCCGAGCATAACTGTATTTTCTTTTTCAGAATTAAAATCTCCGCCAAGTGACTTTACGGCATAAGGAATCAAGTCTTTTTTGTCCTTTCGACTGCCGTCAAGCGTTGAACCGCATACTGCGTCAAAGCAATCGGAAACACCGAGATTTGCAACAATTTCCTCTGCAAATTTTTCATACTTTGAAGAACATACTGCAATCTTTGCGCCGTTTTCTTTAAGTTTAATCAGCACGGCCTTTATTCCGTCATAGAGATTGTTGATATGCTTTCCCTTTTCGTCGTAAAAGCTACGGTAAAGCTCCACGCCTTTCTGACTGTCCTCCTCCGAGAAGTGACAAACATTTCTGAAGGTATCGATAAGCGGAGGTCCTATATACAAAGTATAGTCATCAAGGTTGGGTAATGGCATGCCGAGTGCTGTTATTGCGTGTTCAAGCGACTTCCGTATTCCGCCGGCACTCTCGCTGATTGTTCCGTCGAGGTCAAAAAGAACATATTTATACTTAATCATCAAATTTACCGTCCGCCTTTGCCTGAAATTTTTCGGCTTTTACGCTTACTCTTGTGTGAGTTCCCTTTGCAATCAAGCCTTTTTTATCATATGCCTCAACGTCAAAATAAAACATTCTTCCGTCAATTTTTTTGAGAATTGCTTTTGCCGTCACCTCAGCCGCAATAGGAGTAGGACTTGTATGTTCAATTGAAATCATCGTTCCGACTGTTGTAAGCTCGTCGTCAGCAAGCTCATTTTGCGCAAGCTCTGCGGCGGCATTTTCCATAAGAGCCACAACCGCAGGAGTTGCAAGCACCATTAAGCTTCCGCTTCCCATTGCACATGCGAGGTTTTCTTCTTCAACCTTAATCGTCTTTGAAATTGTTTTTTCAGCCATAATTATCGCCTTTCCTGTTGTTTAAACAAATAAAATGTGATATAATTAGATTTAAACGTTATGTTATCATAATACAATATAATTGAAAAATAGGCAAGTCATTGCCGAAAATTATTTTTGAGGAGAGTTCAAAATGAAATTAGGTATAGTAGGCCTGCCGAACGTAGGCAAAAGCACACTTTTCAACGCAATCACAAACGCAGGTGCACAGAGTGCTAACTACCCGTTCTGCACAATCGAGCCGAACGTTGGCGTTGTTGCAGTTCCCGACAAGCGACTTGACGTACTCGCAGAAATGTACGACCCCGACAAATATACTCCGGCTTCAATTGAATTTGTTGACATTGCAGGTCTTGTAAAAGGTGCATCAAAGGGCGAAGGTCTCGGCAATAAGTTCCTTTCAAACATTCGTGAGTGCGACGCTATTGTTCACGTTGTACGCTGTTTTGAAAACGACGATATTATCCACGTTGAGGGAAACATTAACCCTGCAAGGGATATTGAAACAATCAACCTTGAGCTGATTCTTTCCGACGTTGAAATGATGGAGCGCAGAATTGACAAGACTAAAAAGATGCTCAAGGGCGACAAGAAATATCAGAAAGACATTGACTTTTTTGAAAGAGTTTTAGCCGCCCTTGAAGAAGGCAAGCCAGCAAGGAGCGTTGAATGTGACGAGGACGAAAAGGCTCTGCTTTCAGATGTTGCACTGCTCACGAACAAGCCTGTTATCTATGCGGCTAATATGAGCGACGAGGATTTTTCAAACGGAATTGACAACAACGCAGGCTACAAGGCTGTTCAGGAAATTGCCGCAGAGGAACACGCAGGCGTTCTGCCGATTTGCGCACAGATTGAGGAAGAAATCGTTGAAATGGACAAGGAAGAAAAGCAAATGTTCCTTGCCGATATGGGACTTGAGGAAAGTGGTCTTGACAGACTTATCAAGGAATGCTATGCACTTCTCGGACTTATCTCCTACCTCACCGCAGGCAAGCAGGAGGTAAGAGCGTGGACAATCAAGAACGGCACAAAAGCTCCGCAGGCGGCAGGAAAAATCCACTCCGACTTTGAAAGGGGCTTTATCAGAGCCGAGGTTATTGCATATGACGATTTGATTGCGTGCGGAAGTATGACCGGCGCAAAGGAAAAAGGACTTGTCCGCAGTGAGGGCAAGGAGTACGTCATGAAAGACGGCGACGTTGTTCTGTTCAGGTTTAATGTGTAAGCCAAAGTGATATTATCTAATATGATTATCTCTATTAATTATATTGAATTTTAGTTAATTAGATAAACGATAATTTAGCCGAGTGCCTCGGCGGGCAAATCGAGTGGAAAAGTTGGTTTGTTTGGAGAAAATTGCAGCCCGAATTTTAAGTTTATATTTAGGTGACGTTTCGGGACGTCAGGGATGCCGTCCCCTACGGCGATAGAGGAAACGTTTGTTTTTAGTCGTAGGGACACGGCGTGCCGTGTCCGCAGTGGCAATCGAACTTTACCGATTAAACCATAGTTATTGAGGAAAACAAACCTTTCCAAACAACACGCACTATTATAAATTCGGAGCGCAGCGACCATTAATTCCGCATTACTAATTACGCATTCCGAATTAAATTATAGTTTAGCTTAATAAAAGGTATAAACATTTTATCTTAAATTACAGCAAACAAAAAGCTCTCGATTCAGAATCGGGAGCTTTTAATGTTTATTTTCTATCGTTCTTCTCTGAAGTATGAAAGTCCGAGGGATTGCGGTCCCTGATTTTCCTTTTTGTTTCTGATGCTTACAAGGATAAGCACAATGATTGTAACAACGTACGGGAGCATTTTGAATAATTCCTGAGTACGGAGCGGAAGTCCCGGAATAAACAGGTAAACGATGTAGAGCCCGCCGAACAGAATTGAGCCTAAAATGCCCGACTTCGGTTTCCACATAACAAAGATTACAAGGGCAATTGCAAGCCAGCCTCTGTCGCCGAAACCGTCGTTTGACCATACTCCGTTGGCGTAGTCCATTACATAGTAGAGACCGCCTAAGCCGGCAATAACACTTCCGATACAGGTAGCAAGATACTTTGTTTTACTAACGCTGATACCTGCGGCATCGGCAGTAGCAGGATTTTCGCCGACAGCTCTTAAATGTAAGCCGCCACGTGTTCTGTTGAGGAAGAACGAACAGCTGAGGGCAAGAATAATTGCAACGTATGCTAAAAAGCCGTAGGATAAAAATATCTTGCCGAACCAACCTGTTGAGTCTGCAAAGGGTAGTGTTGTCCTGAAGAAGTTACTTGTTGTTGTCAAAGAAATTGACGGAATATCCGTGTCGACAAGCTTGATGAGCGAGCCGCCGAAGAAGTTGCCGAAACCGACACCGAAGGTTGTAATTGCAAGACCTGTTACATTCTGATTTGCCCTTAACGTAACCGTCAGGAAACAATAGATTAAGCCCATAATAAGCGAGCCCAAAATACTGCAAAGCAAGGGGATTGAAATAGCCAGAAAGGCGTTTGCGTCTTCGGGAGTGGCAAGGGAGTTTTCGTAAAAGAAAGCGCCTATAACGCCGCTTATGCCGCCTACATACATAATGCCCGGAATACCGAGGTTAAGGTTACCTGACTTTTCTGTCAGAATTTCGCCTGTTGCGCCGAATAACAGAGGAATACCCTGCATTACGGCACGTTGGATAAATGTTGCCAGCATATTACTTTACCTCCTTGTGTGAACTGCGAAAATGCAGCTTGTAGTTAATAAAGAACTCACAGCCGATAATAAAGAAAATAATAATGCCGGTGATTATATCGGAGAATGATTCGTTGAGTCCGAAAACCGTTGAAATTTCCCCTGCTCCCGCTTGCAGAAAAGCAATAAGGAAAGCAGTCAGAATCATATATATCGGATTGAATTTTGCAAGCCACGATACCATAATGGCAGTAAATCCTCTGCCGCCTGCCGTTGTGGTTGTAATTGTATGGTTTGTGCCACCGACAAGGAGTAAACCTGCTATACCGCAGATAGCACCCGACAAAATCATCGTTCTCATAATTACTTTCTTTACATTCAGTCCGATGTATCTTGCTGTGTTTTCGCTTTCGCCGACAACTGTCAACTCGTAGCCGTGCTTGCTGTATTTA
>CAMKNF010000108.1 GCA_946414115.1 uncultured Ruminococcus sp.
CGAAAGCATATCGTTATCGCCGAAGTTGTTGCCCTCAAGCTCATCAATAGCCACCGTATCGTTCTCGTTGATTACGGGGATAATGTTCATTTTCAGAAGCTCGTCGATTGTGTTGATTACGTTCTGACGTTTCTGGTCGGTTTCAACAGCATAACGTGTGAGGAGAATCTGCGCTACCGAGTGGTTGTACTCGCCGAACAGCTTGTCGTACATAAACATAAGCTCGCACTGACCGATAGCGGCAAGAGCCTGCTTTTTCTTTGTTTCGCTCGGACGTGACTGGAGTCCTGTTTTTCCCATTCCTACGCCGATTGCACCCGAGGACACGAGCATAATCTGCTCTCCCCTGTTCTGCAAGTCCGACATAACCTTGCAAAGGCTCTCAATCCTGCGGTAATTTATCTTTCCGTTTTCGTATGTAAGGGTGGACGTTCCGACCTTTACAACCGTACGTTTATTTTCCATTTCAGACACCTATTTCCGTTTTGCATTATTTATTTATTATATCACACCGTACCTTGTAATTACAACACTTTAATTTAATATTGTGGTAAAACTTGCGCAATTTGCAGACAATAAAACTGTATAAGCAAAAAGGCGTCCGAAAACCCGAACGCCTTAAGTAGTATATGAATTTTAAAACTTATCAATTAAGCCTGCACAATATTGCTGAATAAGCGTAGCATCTTTTATGTCAACACTACTATCGCTGTTGACATCAGCACGAATTAAAGCATTTTCGTCAAGTGTATTAATACTTGCAATGTGTTTTTGGATTGCGGTTGTGTCGGTTATGTTAATAGAGCCATCGTTGTTCACATCGCCGCACGTATATTCAAATTCGCAAACAAAACCTCCAACTTCTACACCCGATTCCGCATAATCATTCCATAAATAACAATTGAGCGATTCTAAACTATCATTTCCAAACGTGCCAAGATAAAATTCGTTATTACCGCAACAATCAGGTTGATTTTGTGCCCATTTTGTAAAAGACAATTCTTCCCCTGTCACCCATTTCCAACTACCGCTCTTGTTTTCAGCACCCAGCCAACATCTTGCACCGTTAAAATCATTAAGTGCTTTCTTAATGATTTCCCACTCTTCTTCCGAATTAATAGTTGCAAGATGACCACCTTGACTCTCACACCATAATTTTGCATTATTCCAACCAAAACCGGAATTAAAAACTTTATAGATTTTACCTTTATACTCTACTGAACTAACTTCTGTGGGTTCATCTTTTAACTCTATTCCGTTAATAATTGCAGTTGATAAATTACCATACGTATCATAAAGATAAATATGTATAGTATACGGTCCTGTTTCATTGTTGTGTTCGTTAGCTTTTACGTAACAAGTCGCAGTACCATTTTTTACAATTCCATCATACCATATTATATCATCTTGACCATTATATGAAGTCCAAGTTGGAAATTTTATTGATGAAATACCAGTATCATCAGATACTTTACAGTTTATTCTAAAACCGGATTTCGATACTTGTGATATTGTTATATTACTGATTTGAGGAGGATTTGTTTCATAAACCATTTCTTTTGGTATACCTACAGAATTACCTGCAAGATCATAAACATAAATATGATTTTGATATACTGTTGCACCTGAAAAATAATCCGATCTATTAATATCAACAAAATATGTTTCGTATCCGTTAAAGTTACAATCATGCCATATTAAATCAGATTGGTCACTTTGTGTCCAAGTTGCAACACGTACTACTTTAATTCCGACATTATCTTTTGGTATTACACAAACTCTATATGAATCAGCAGTAACTCTAGATAAATATGCGCTTTCGATATTTGGCTTTTCCGTATCGGCTGTAATATTGACAGTTCCCGAACCGATGCAAACATTTTCTCCGCCTCCTACATTAATCGCATATACATAAACAGGCTGTGTTCCTGTTTTGGAAGTGAATATTGTTGAACTAAATCCATGATAATCACCACACCCGTAAGCAGCATTTACATCTCCCCTGCCCTCATTAGCGATTATATATCCGTATCCTTCTGCATTTGAATCTCCTGCTTGCCCTCCAATATAAACATGAATATTTAGTGAAGCCGACATATCATCTCTGTCAAAAGCCCAGCCGCTTACTTTGACTGTGCCTGTTCCACCTACAAGCCCATCTAAACAACCAGTAGGATTGTTGCCGTTTTCATAATTTGGTCTAACATATATTTTACTAATTCCGCTGGAATGTTTATATCCTAAACTTCCATAGTGAGAGTAGCTACTATCATATGATACTTTACCACCATAATTTCCATCAATAGAGGTTGTGGAGTTCACCATAATTCCGACATGACACCATTTGTTAGCAGTTCCGGAACAGCTATTACAATAAAAGAAAACAATATCACCTTTTTGCGGAGAAGATACCACTTGACAATGATTAGTATCAGTCATACCTTTATACATATAGTAACAGCTTGAGTTGTTAGTAATACTGCTAACTCCAGCTTGTTGTGCACACCAAGTTACAAAATCAGCACACCACGCTCCAGCATGACCGTTATATTTAGAATAATTTGTGTTTCCCAGTTCACCCTCTGCTATAGCCACCAAACTATCTGCCGTATTAGCCGCACTAACCGTAAACGGTGCAACGGTTAAAACTCCAAAAATCATTACAATCGAGATTAAAGCCGATGTTATTTTACGTAATCTGTGTTTCATATAAAGTATTCCTCCTTAATGTGAGTATTTTTTTAATATGTTTTTAAAGGTTGCGACTATTATTTTATATTCATTATAGCCCGATTACGGGCAATTGTCAATATTTATACATTTACATTAAAATACACTTTATTTATATTGAATTTTACATATACTAAACAAAAAGGTCTGCTGATATGATTGTTTACGACATGCTATGGGAAACTTTGAAATAAAAGAAAATATCCCAATACAAGTTAATAAAAACTTATCACATAAGCACAGGACAGCTTGACCGATTAAGAAAAAATGAAAATGTCAGCACCTACACTTTAAATCAGCTTTGCGAAATTCTCGACTGCGAATTGTCAGATATTGCAAAATACAAACGAAATCCCACATTAAAGGACAAAACAAACAACGAATAGAAAAAGAGATGCTCGGTTTATGAACATCTCTTTTTGTTTTATTCTATATTAGAATAATAACTATAAACACCGTCGGCGATTGCGTTTGCAATTTTGTCGGTATTATTGATTATCCAGTCTGCACCCTCCTCGGTGTCGTGAAACTCGCATTCAAGGTAAACCGAAAGTGCGTTCGGAGTGAAAACCTCGTACAAATCAGGCTTATATTCAATCCTGTCTTCATCGCCGGGGCTGATTTTACCGAGTGTATCAAGGAAAGCTTCAGCCGCAGTCTGCTCGTCCGAGCCGAAAACATAGACGTGCGTACCGCCCGTATACTCGCCGTTTAAAGCGTTTGTATGTATCGGGATATGCATATCGGAGTGAAAGGCATTGCTCTCGTCACATCTGCTTTTAAGCGTTGCGCCCGACTGACCTACCATTACGGTAAAGCCGAGCTTTTTAAGCTTTTCGGCTGTTTTTTGAGCAATCAGATCGCACTGCTCCATTTCACTTGTATCGCCGACAGCGTAGTAATTTTCGTACTGATTTGAAGGACTTAAATATATCCTGATGTGAGAAAATCTGCTTTCTTCCTTGTCAAAGCTCGACACTGCCGCCGTTGAAAGCGACAGCACCAAAAGCAGTACAAGACCGACAAACAACAGCTTTTTCTTGTCAAGTTTTTTGAAAAAATGCATTATTTCTTGTCAGTCTGCGCAGGAATATCACTTGTGCAGTGAGGACATTTTACCGCATTTATGTCAATTTCACTTAAGCAATAAGGGCATTTCTTAGTAGTAGGCTTTGGCTCTTCCTTCGGCTTTCTGCCAATTGACATAACCTTGTTTACAAGCTTTACAATGAGGAAAATTATGAACGCCATAATAAGGAAATTAATGATAGCCGTTATGAATTTTCCGTAGCAGATTGTTGCGCCGTTAATTGTAAACGAAAGCTGGTCAAAATTCATTCCGCCGAATATACCGAGAATCGGAGAAATGATGTCGCTTGTCAGCGAAGTAACGATTGCCTGAAATGCCGCACCGATGATTACGCCGACTGCAAGGTCAAGCACGTTGCCGCGCATTACAAATTCCTTAAATTCAGAGAAAAACTTTTTCATATGTAAACCCCATTTATTTATAAAATTTTCACTTACCTGCGGACACGGCACGCCGTGTACCTGCGAAATCAGGCAAAACTTTTTATTGTAAAACCGCTTTATGGAACACCTTTTTGCCCTTTTTGATGATTACGTATCCCTTTTCAAAGGCAGAAACGGGAACACTTGCGTAAACGTCAGTTACCTTTTCATCATCAAGCGAAATTCCGCCCTGCTGAATAAGACGTCTGCCCTCTCCGTTTGACGGAATCAGCGAGCATTTCTTGAGCAAATCGAGGATTGCAATTGCGCCGTCTGTAAAGTCGCTCTCCGAAAGCTCGGTTGACGGCATATTATTTGTATCGGTCTTACTGCCGAAGAGCGCTCTTGCCGCCTCCTGTGCCTTGTCAGCCTCTTCCTTGCCGTGAACAAGCTCTGTAAGCTCGTATGCAAGAACTTCCTTTGCCTTGTTTATCTCACTGCCCTCAAGCTTTGCAAGCTCGTCAATCTGTTCAAGAGGAAGGAATGTAAGCATTTTAAGGCATTTTACAACGTCGCCGTCGTCAACGTTTCTCCAGTACTGGTAGAAATCATAGGGGCTTGTCTTTTCGGGTGAAAGCCACACTGCACCCGACTGAGTTTTTCCCATCTTCTTGCCCTCAGAATTGAGCAGAAGATTGATTGTCATTGCATATGCGTCCTTGCCGAGCTTACGTCTGATAAGCTCCGTACCGCCGAGCATATTGCTCCACTGGTCGTCGCCGCCGAACTGCATATTACAGCCGTATCTCTGATAGAGAGCGTAGAAGTCGTACGACTGCATAATCATATAGTTAAACTCAAGGAAGCTCAAGCCCTTTTCCATTCTCTGCTTGTAGCACTCGGCTGTCAGCATTCTGTTTACGCTGAAATGTGCGCCGACATCACGCAGAACGTCAACGTAGTTGAGGTCAAGAAGCCAGTCTGCATTATTAACAAGCAGAGCCTTATCGTCGGAAAAGTCGATAAAACGGCTCATCTGCTTTTTAAAGCACTCAACGTTGTGCTCAATTGTTTCCTTTGTCATCATCTGGCGCATATCGGTTCTGCCCGAGGGGTCGCCAATCATTGCAGTACCGCCGCCGATAAGTGCAATCGGCTTGTTGCCTGCCATCTGAAGTCTTTTCATAAGGCAGAGAGCCATAAAGTGACCAACGTGCAGGCTGTCGGCAGTCGGGTCAAAGCCGATGTAGAATACAGCCTTTCCGCTGTTTACAAGCTCTCTGATTTCCTCCTCATCTGTTACCTGTGCAATAAGTCCTCTTGCAACAAGCTCTTCATATACTCCCATTTTCAACAAATCCTTTCATTTTCTGATGATAATAGTATATTATTAAATCAAGTCAAGGTCAAGCGAAAACAATTATTTCTTTTTTCGTCTGTATTTTGCGTACTTGTCCTTGCCGTTTTTCTTTTTGCCGTTATTTTTGATATTGTCTTTTCTGTAGCCGCCTGCGGTTTGTCCTGCAAGCGGAGTTACAAGGCACTTTTTGTCATTTCCTATTAAATCCCTGCGCCCTGCTTTGATTAAAGCCTTGATTACAAGCGGCTTGTTTTCGGGAATGAAATACTGCAAAAGCGCCCTCTGCATTGCTTTTTCGCTCTCCGACTTCGGAACATACACCTCTTTAAGCGTGTAAGGGTCAAGCCCTGTGTAGAACATAGCCGTTGAAATTGTGCCGGGTGTGGGGTAAAAATCCTGAACCTGCTTTGGGTGGATTCCCTCACGCTTGCAGAACAGCGCAAGCTCGACTGCGTCCTTCAGCGTAGAGCCGGGGTGTGAGCTCATTAGATACGGCACAACGTACTGGTCTTTATTCGCCTTGTCTGTGAGCGAATAGAACTTATCGCAGAATTTTTTGTACGCTTCAATGTGCGGCTTGCCCATTCTGTCGAGCACAGCCGCCGAGCAATGCTCGGGTGCAACCCTGAGCTGACCGCTTATGTGGTACTTCACAAGCTCTCTGAAAAATTCGTCGCTTTCGTCTTCAATGAGATAGTCAAAGCGGATTCCGCTTCGGATAAACACCTTTTTTATTCCGTCAAGGCTACGGAGCTTTCGCAGAATGTCAAGATATTCTGTGTGTGACACCTGCATATTCGGGCAGGGCTTCGGTGCAAGGCAACGCCTGTCTTTGCATAGTCCGTACTTTTTCTGCTTTTCGCAGGACGGAAGTCTGAAATTAGCCGTTGGACCGCCTACGTCGCTTATATATCCCTTGAACCTCGGATTGTCAATAAAGCTTTTCGCTTCGTCAATAATGCTCTGCTCGCTCCTTACCGTTACGGCACGTCCCTGATGAAACGCAAGTGAACAGAAATTACACGCACCGAAACAACCACGGTTGTGGGTAATTGAAAACTGCACCTCCTCAATTCCCGGAACACCGCCGAGCTTTTCGTAGCACTTTGGATACCAACGCTCATAAGGCAGTGAATAGATATAGTCAAGCTGTTTCGTGTCAAGCGGCGGCATCGGCGGATCCTGAACAAGAATATAGTCGCCCCGGCGCTGAAC
>CAMKNF010000109.1 GCA_946414115.1 uncultured Ruminococcus sp.
TCTGCTGAACCTGTTCGGTACGCTGTGCCTGTTCGGCAGGAGCAACATTTATCGGTGGTTCATCAAGCTCAAACGGCGGATTATCGTCACTTCCTACATTACTGTCGGGAGTAGCATCACCGCCCGTACCCTCAAACAGCCAGTCCGGTTTATTATCCGGAACATTCTGATTTACGGGTGTCTGCTGTACAGGAGCAACGGGGGCTGTCGCCTCTTCCTGCTTGTCTGCCACAGCACTTATCTTGTTTTCTATCTTATTTAATGTATCCGCAATGATATCCTGCGGTTTGTCGCTTGCCGTCACGGTAGGCTTGCTCACAGGTTTTACGGATTGTGTTGTTTCGTTTATGGTTACGGCACTTCTCGGCTGAATTTTTATCTCGCCGTCGCACAGCTTGTCAAGTCTGTTTTCCAGCTTTTCAAGTCTTAAAGACAGTGCCGAAGTATCGCTGTCAAGTCTTGGCGTACACAGTCTTATAAGGCACATTTCTGCAACCGTCTTGCGTTTTGCCGTTTTCGGAGTTCTTGCAATGCAGTCCTGCAAGATATCCATACAGCGCATTATCTCTCCGAGTGTAAACTCCTTTGTCTGCCTTGCAAGGTCGTTTCTTGTTCCGCTTCCGGCAGGTATCAGCGAGAAATCCATATTTGTTGCCGACAGCATACAGAGGTTTCTGAAATGCGATAACAGTTCGTCAAGAAGTAACATAAGGTCCTTTGACTGATTATGAAGTTCGTCAAGGATTCTCAGTGCCTCGGGTGCATTCTGCTCGTGTATGCACTGTGCCAGCGTGAACAGATGTTCTGTTCCTGCAATTCCTGCCGTAGTTCTTACGGTTTCCTCGTCAATGTCACCGCTTACGCTTATGCACTGGTCGAGAAGAGAAACCGCATCTCGCATACCGCCGTCCGACAATCTTGAAATAAGTCTTGCGGCATCTTCGGTAATTTTTACGTTTTCTTTCTGAGCGATTTCGCGAAGTCGCTTTGTGCTTTCTTCAACGTCAATTCTTGAAAAGCGGAACTGCTGACATCTTGAAGCTATAGTAGCGGGAACCTTGTGTATTTCCGTAGTCGCAAGTATGAAGATAACGTGCGGCGGCGGTTCTTCTATAGTTTTCAGAAGTGCGTTGAAAGCCGAGGGCGAAAGCATGTGCACCTCGTCTATTATATATACCTTGTATCTGCACATTGTCGGGGCATACATTACCTCGTCACGCAGTGCTCTTACATCGTCTACACCGTTATTCGATGCGGCGTCCATCTCTATAATATCGGGACAGCCGTCGGCTATAGCCTTACAGCTTTCGCATTCACCGCAGGGGTTGCCGTCAACGGGAGATAAGCAGTTTACGGCTTTTGCCATAAGCTTTGCACAGGTGGTTTTACCTGTACCTCTCGAGCCCGTGAACAGATAAGCGTGTGCCGGAGTGCCGGATTTTATCTGATTTTTCAGCGTGGTGGTTATATGTTCCTGCGAAATAACTTCGTCAAAGGTGGCAGAACGATACTTACGATAAAGTGCAAGATGCATAAACTGACCTCCCATGACAAAATCCCGAAAATGAACGGTACACAAAAATAGAACCCATGATTATGAGTGTAAACTTGCTGCGGCACAGGTCATGACTGCTTAATGCTGCTCGGTTCCCCGCCTGACATGGTTCACAGGACTCCCTTGCACAGGGCTTACACCCATAATCACGGGTTCTATTTATGATACTGTACTATTGTACCATAGTTTAAACAAAAAATCAAGCCTTATTATGTTATTTTTGTACAAGTACAGTATTCAAGCCTGCTTTGCTTTCATGTAGAGCTAAAATTTCACTGTAATGAAGCTGTAACAGGCTAAAAAGCTTTCGTTATACAATTTTTATATCGTTTAAAGAGAACGATTTACGCCACAACTGATAATTATTCAACGTGTCTTTCAGCGTGTCGATGTCTTTTTCGTCTTGTTTCAGTTGCATTTCAAGCGTTCTGTATTGCGGAGCAAACTGATCTATAAAACTGTCTTCTGTTTTCATTTTATCTTGCAGTTCGTAAAAGACGGAGGTTATTTCAGTTGTAATGTTTTCTTTGGCTTCTTTAAATTCTTTGTTGTGACGGGCGGCAGTTATGTTTTCAACGATAACAGATGTAACGTCTATAGCGGCGCCGATAGCCGGTAATGCTTTCGTTGCGAAAGACGCCATTTTTGTTACTTGCCATGGTTTGAATTTTATTGCGACACCTATATTTTTCAGTAAATCTCTGCCTGCAAATATTGCTGTTTTAAATCCGTTGACGCCGATAAATGATGCGCTTTTTAAACCGTTTGCCACACTGCCGGTTGCTGATTTCATAAACGAAGAAACAGCCTTATTCTGTTTATCATACTCGGCTTGGAATTTTTCGCCTAATTCCATTGTCCAGCCGGAAAATTTCGTTGCATATTTATTTAAAATATCGTTGATACCGTCTTCCAGAACATACCCTTCTTTGTCTTTGAGAATACCGATTTCGTCTTCCATGACATCTTTGAAATCTTCCATTGATGCGGCTCGGATTGCGTTACGTTTTTGTTTCAATAAATTATTGAGTTCTTTATTCATATCGCTTCTGTCCTGGATGATTCTTTTTTTCAGTTTATCAAGATCATTTTTATTTCGTCTGTAACTTTCTTTTGCCTCCGGTAACATGTTTTTTTCAATCTGTTCCTCATCAAACTGAATGGCATCAAAAAGCTTATTGATTTCGTCATTTAATATATCACATCCGGTTTTGACAATAAGATCGTTCCCGGAGTCTTTCAGAATTTCATTTATCGTGTTTTCAAGCACACTTAAATGAGATCTTCGTAAATACTCTCCACGATAGCCGTTCCATACTTCAATACCTTTTCCGTCAGGTGCGGCACTGACACACGCTACACGAACCTGTGCGGCTTCAGATTCGCTTAAACCGCAATCAATCAGTTTTCCTCGCAGATTTTCCGTTTTAATTTTTGCCTGTGTATTGAAATCATCATCGTCTGTAAGGTCGGCAACATCATCCATTCTGTTGATGACAAAAACGGTAGATGTCAGTTTATTCAAATCTTTCAATATCCAGCGTATACATTCTTTGTGGCTGTCCTTAATAGGATTTTTTGCGGTTACAACATAGAGAATGAGATTAGCCTCACTGATGTATTTACGGGTTATATCAGACAGAGCGATGCGGTTTCCGTCTTCATCAGCGCCTACTTTATCACCGAATAAGCCGGGAGTATCTACTATCTGACAGCCTTCCGGTATTGAGCTCGGCACATAGCAGAGTATCTCATCTGACGATTCATCCGAATCAATCTTCATGTCACTCATTTTTTCGTTGAGCCATCCTGCAGCAACACTTGTTTTGCCGTCTGAAAATGCACCGACCAGAACAACAGATATTTTTTCTCCCGATAAAATATTAATTGCATTGTCTATTTTCTGGATCGGCTCAGTTATATCAATTCCGAATTTCGCAAGTTCTAATATTTTTGCTTTTGTTGATGACATCTTCTTTGCA
The DNA here is from genome assembly GCA_946414115.1 of uncultured Ruminococcus sp. Taxonomy (GTDB): domain Bacteria; phylum Bacillota; class Clostridia; order Oscillospirales; family Acutalibacteraceae; genus Ruminococcoides. The sequence continues at coordinate 3,538 of CAMKNF010000109.1, forward strand.
AGTTCATCCTTGTTTTTTAAATAGTCGTTAAATTCATACATACTTTAAAATTCTCTCCTTTATTTAAGCTTAATCTCGTTTCTTCTCAGTTGAAGAACTACAGTATTCAGAAGTTTCTGTACTTCCATAAGCGAATCTATCTCTGTTTTTGCCAGCAAAATTAATTCTTGACAATTAGTTTCGATATTTTCTTTGCAGTGAAGTTCCTGTAAGTTTTTATCTAATTCTTCTGACACTTTGTCAACCTGTTTATCAATAGCTTCTCTCATTTTTGCTTTTGCTCTTTCGATTTTTTTCTGTTTCGTTGCAAAAAAGTTCCAGACAGAAGCTAAAACTCCGAGAACAGCACCGACAGCGGCTCCGATAATGGTTCCTAAACCAGGCGCAAACAATGAACCTATACCCGCTCCGCTCAATGCAAGACTGCCGGTAGTAAACAAATGACCGCCAAAATCTTTCATATTGTATTTTAATGCGTTACCGAGAGCATCCTCCAGTGAAAGATTAACGGAAGAAAGCGATACACGGAAATTCAGCTGTTCTCTTTCCAGATCCTTTACCAGTCTTTTTTTATTCTCTTCAATTGCTTCTGTATAGTCTTTATGAACCTGTTTTAACCGATTGTTAACATCACCTTCAATCTTCGTTACTATAGTGTCTTTGTTTAAATCGAAATAACGCTCTACGTCAGAGTCGCTAAGTTTTCCTCCGTTGTCCTCTATCATATCATAAAGATCATTCCGGGCTTTGTCAAATGCACTGTCTGCGACGTCGTATGCCAGATGATCTATTGTACGGATAAAGCTGTCTTTTGCTTCTTCGCAGTTGTCAATGAATTCATTATACGTTCTGATAAAACCGTCAATCTTTTTTCCCTCAACATCGTTCAGTTCATTGATTTTATCGACCATTTCATTAATTCGGTTTCTCAGTTTTCTGATATTCTCATTATAAATATCTGCTTCAAACGTGTGTATTTTTTGTTCGATAATTGTTTGCAGTTGCTGTATGTGACTGTCGGTAAGCATATCATCTTTTCGACAGTCGTATTCCCTCAGATATTTTCTTTGGTCGTTCCGCAAAGTTTTGTCTGATTCGTTTAGTATGGTAGTTCTGCCTTCTTTGGAAAGAGCAAGAGAGGAAAATGACAATAATCCGTTTAAAGATATACTGCCTTTATAATTGTCGCCAAGAAAAGAAGTGAGTTCCTTTTCGGTTTGCTTTACGATTTTTTGTTGCTGTTTATAAGCATCTGTCAATTCTTCGGTATATGTACGGTCTATGCCGGGAATTCTTTCTTTTTTAGCTTTGCAATGCACATTAAACACAGCATAAACTGAGGTTCCGTCATGCATATATTTTTTAATTTTATTTAATGTTTCTTTTTCTATTTTTTTACCGGAACCGTTTACATACACGATAGCGTGGGCTTTATCAAGCGATTCGCTGATAATGTTTTCATATTTGCTTTCATCGCCTTCAATTCCGGGTATATCAATTAATTCAAAGCATTTGTCATCAATATGTAGATCGTAATAAGTTGAGCCTTGTGTATAATCGGCACGTCCGGTTCCAATGATTTTTCCGTCCACACAGCCAAAGTTATTAATGCAATTTTCAGTTTCATCAAACGAAGAAATTACAAAAATCTGATTTGTTATCAAACTTTTCAGTAATTCAGTGTCCACTATATCACCTCCGTTTTATATCAATCCGGCAATTGACAAAACAAAAGCGATGGCAAAACCGAGCACAACAAAACCTATTGATTTTAATGTATTAACCAGAGGGAATTTCTTTTCTTTTTCATCAATATAGCGGTTCAGTTCTTTAAGCTCGTTAAGCAGCGCATTGTAATTATCGGTGTGCTTTGACAATAATGCTACACCGTCTTGTTTTTGTTTCATCATCTCAATTTGACGTGTTTCTTCATCATATATAATACGAAGCGACTCAATTATAGTAGATTTTCCTGCATTAGTTTCACCGAAAAAAGCAATGCAAAACTTATCCCATTCACTGGATGATTGTAATTTTGCTATTTCTTTTTGAAAATTATCATTTATTTCTTCCAACGTTGCAATAATATCTTTAAGCTCTCCTTGCTCCTCGTCACCGGACAGATGAACCGATTTTGCTTCATCTAAAGATTTTTGCAACACGCCTCCAACTTCATCGTATTTAGCTTTAATTTCGTCTTTATTCATTATTATCTCCCTGTCATTTCAGCATTCAAGCCGTATTGTTATTTGTGATTTTATTGCAGGAAATCGTATTTTTCAAATTGATAATTGAAATATATGACACATTAATGTCAATCGTAGATTTGAGTATTTCTGCTAAAAATTACACATAGTTATTATATCACTTTATTCGTGAAATTTCAACCGGATTTTTCATTGAAAGGAATATTTGTTCCGGTAAATTATTTTATTAAAACGAATTGAATATTGGCAATTTGGTTTTTGTAGAAGAATAAACAAGTACCTCATTACAAAATTTATCCCAAAAATTTTTCAAAACCCCCTTGACAAATCACCAAACCGGTGATATAATAAAGCCTACAAAGTCGATAGGCTTTTAGAGATTACAAACTCCGAAAATCAGAACAGAGGTACGGATATGAAAAAGTATTCAAGCGGATTCCGATGTTGAAACAGATTACACCGGTTGACAGAAAATTTTGAATCATCATTCAGATTGAATGAGATTTATACCAAGAGAAAACATTTAAACCCGATAAACTTTAAGTATAACTGATTTTTTAATCGAAAAGGAGAAAATTACAATGAGAACATTTGAAAAGATTACAGACCTTATAGGCGGCACACCCATATTAAAGCTCAACAACTACATAGCTCTGAACGAGCTCCCTGCCAATATCTACGCTAAGCTGGAGTACTTCAATCCCGCAGGAAGCGTAAAGGACAGAATCGCAAAGGCAATGATTGACGATGCAGAAGCAAAGGGCGCTCTCAAGCCCGGCGCAGTCATCATCGAACCCACCAGCGGCAACACAGGTATAGGTCTTGCCGCAGTAGCCGCATCAAAGGGTTACAGAATAATCCTCACAATGCCCGAAACCATGAGCGTTGAGCGCCGTAATC
>CAMKNF010000110.1 GCA_946414115.1 uncultured Ruminococcus sp.
ACCGAGATCTACACTCTTTCCCTACACGACGCTCTTCCGATCTAAAGAAGATTACTTCAACAGGTAACATTGTTGGTACTGCTTTCCCCGACGGTGAGTCAGACGTAACACTCGTAGCTAACTACCTTATGCAGTACTATGAGGATCCTGCAAAGACAGATCTTACACAGAACATCCTTGATACACTCAAGGTTAGTCCTACAGACGTAATTGCTGTTGTAAAGAAGAGAGCTGACGGCGACGATAAGAAGATTAACGCTATTGTTGATATTCTTTCAAAGTGCACAGATCCTACAACAGGTAAAAAGGTTGACAAGGAAACACTTGAGAAAACTCAGGCCGGTGCTTCCGGTGCTTCAAGCACAGGTTCAGGCTCAAACGGCGGTTCAACAGGTTCAGGCTCAAGCTCAGGTTCAAGCTCCGTTAAGTCAGGTGTTGAAACAACAATCTTCTATGTATTCGGCGGACTTATGCTTGCAGCAGCAGGTGTAGCATTCCTCGCAAGAAAGAAGAGAGAGGAATAATCTGTAACTGATTATTCACAGTTTAATATTCACAAATCAGGCGTTGCAGGAAACTGCAACGCTTTTGTGATTTATTTGAAATATTATTAATTGATTTCGTAGTAATTCATTATGGTATGTTAAACTATAATATAGCGGTGTGAATTATAGCAAAGTTGACGTAGGGATACGGCGTGCCGTGTCCCTACGTCTGTAAATTAAATGTTAATCTAATATTGTAGCGAGTGACAGTTTAAACCAAACGTTTCCTGTATCGCCGTAGGGGACGGCATCCCTGACGTCCCGAAACGTTGCATATATATCAACTTATAATTCGGGTTACAATTTTATCCAAACAAACCGACTTTTCCACTCAATTTGCCTGCGGCGGCTTCGCCGTTAAATTATCGTTTATCTCCTCTGATAATTCCGAATTAAATGGATAAACATAAAATCAAAAAATTATGCACCCAAATCAAACAATCATTTGTTATTATTAATAGAAGCGCTTCACAATAAAAAAGAGAGGGTGGGAGTATTGAAGGACAAACTTTTGCTGAAACTGAAAAAACACGACGAAAAAGCATTACAAGCTGTAATAGAGCAATATTCACGTCTTGTGGCAACGGTTATAAACAATATCTCAAAAGGCAGTCTTACAAAGGAAGATATTGAGGAAAGTGTTGCGGATGTGTTTGTTACACTCTGGAATAATGCGGATAAAGTGCAGGAGGGCAAGCTGAAAGGATATATCTGCTGTATCGCCAGAACCCGCACACTTAATAAGATAGCAGTCAACAGAAATAAAGCTGTTCTCAATATTGACGACTACGACCCCGAGGATGATTTTTCTATTGCGTATGAAACCGAGAAAAAGGACATACATAGGGAGCTTCGTGAGATTATCAAGGAAATAGAGTTGCCCGACAGGGAAATCCTTATCAGGTACTACTATTATTATCAGACAGTTTCACAGATTTCCGAGGCTATGGAAATAAACATCGAAACGGTAAAATCCAAGCTCAGGCGAACCCGCAATAAAATCAAAGCAAAACTTATTGAAAGGAGTTACACACTATGAAAACTACATTCAAGAAAGTTTTTGACGAATTCGACGACGAACTTATGAATATTGATGAATTCAACGCCCGTGAAAGTATTGATATTGACGTTGAAAAAATCAAGACAGAAGTGCTTAAGCGTATTGATGATAAAAACGGCAAAAAGAAATTCAGCAAAAAGTTAATTACCTTACTTGTTGCGGCGGTAATATTAATTGCCGGCACAGTCGGAGCCTTTGCAACGGGAAGTGTTCAGAGTATTTTCAAGGAGCTTTTTAACAACAGCGGTATGAATTCCGCAGGACTTTACGACGGCGGAAATGTTGAGCTTATCAGCTGTGACGACAGCCTCAATGTAGAGCTTCTCGGAGTGACAGGTGACGGCGAAAAGCTGTACTCTGCGATTGAGATTACCAAAAAGGACGGCAGTGCAGTTATTGATGAGGATTATGAAGAACCGTTTTGCTGGGTTAATGAGTTGCCGTATCAAATTCCTGAGGATAAAATTGTTGATGATTACTTTTCTTGCAGAGCTGTATGCATTGACAAGAATGGTAATTCTTCAAGAGATAAAGACAGCGGTTTACTGGTATCAAATTCAATAAAATATTCACTCAGTGATGATAACAAAACCCTTAAAGTTTTTGTTTATTCTATAATAAGTGAAGGTGATTTTAAAGACGGCAGAGTGACTGTTACAAGCGAGGGCGTTGGAGCCTATAATATTCATGAGGTTATTTATGAGGTAGACTACACATCAAAATCATCTGCAGATTTTGATGATACAGAGCCTTTTGGTGATGAGCTGATTGACAGGCGTTTGCAGGAGCTCGGCATCACAGAAGACGACTGCCGATCCATAGAAAGCGGTCAAAAGATTAAGTACTGTTGGTGCGATACAAAAGAATTTGAGCTTCCCTTTGAAATCAGCTTTGACCTCAACTACAAAACTGACAACAATATAAGTAAGGAGTTAACCATTGAAGACGCTCCGAATGTTATTGAACCGGCAGCCGATAAGGTGAAAATGGAAGTGACTCCGTTCGGTGTTTATCTTTACGGTCAATGCGATAAAAAGGCAGTAGAGAAATCAGGTTGGTCAGAAATAACAGAGGCTTATCATAACCATTGCTTCAAGGATATCGGTTGGGAAGAAACCTCAAAAATCATACTAAATGACGGTACAGTTTACTATCTCTATCCCTATGTGGGCGGCGGAGCAGGCGTCGGAGAGGATGGAAACGCAGATTATTACGAGGAAAAATTTCCGTTCAATCTTTCAACTGTAGTAGGTGCGCCTTTACAGCCGGAAATTAACGTAATCGACACAAGAGAAATCAAAACAATTATGATTTGCGGTGACACTGTTTACAGCAAATAATTTTTAGAACAGGTGTACAGGTTTGAAAAGAATCTGTACATCTGTTTGTTTTATATTATGGCTGATTGTTTATATTATTACCTTATGTGAATTTGATTGATTTTGTTGTTTTGTTATGATAACATAATGGTAGATTATTTGGAGGTGAAAGTATGGAATTTGACTGCGGATTTGTTAAAGGTAACAAGTGGTTTCGCTACAGGGCAGGTGCGATAATTATTGAGGACGGATATGTGCTTTTTGTCGGCAACGAGCGTGATAATTATCTCTACTCTGTCGGCGGTGCGGTGCATATTGGCGAATCAGCCGAGGACGCCGTAAAAAGAGAGGTCTTTGAAGAAACGGGCGCTCATTATGAGATTGACCGAATTGCTTTTCTCCACGAAAACTTCTTTAAGGGCAGTGAAAGCCTTGACGGGCTTGACTGTCACGAAATTTCAATTTACTTTTTGATGAAGCCGAACGGAACTCGGAATTTATCCTGTAACAGCGTTACGCAGACGGGCGAAAGGGAAAACCTGCACTGGATTCCCGTTGACAGGCTCGGCGATTACAAAGCCTTTCCGACATTCCTAAAGGACAAAATAAACAGTATCGGAAACACAATGGAGCACATCATTACTCGAGAATAACATAAAACAGGGACTATCGTATTGATAATCCCTGTAATCTGAAAATAGTTATATATTTCTGCTCATAAGTCTATGGAGCTTAACCTCACCGGTTTCAAGCGATTTCTGCACGTCAATTATTCTTTGATTTGATGAACCTCTGAAAGCAAGGCTTATGTCGTGCATAGCCTGAACAAACTCGCCGTCAACGAGTACGTCAATCAGTGAAAGCATTTCATCGGTAAATTCGCACCTTGCTCGGCTTTCGCTCAAAAGCTCCCTGTCAAAGAGATAACCTGTGTAACACCAGATGTTTTTATTCGGCAGTTCGTTTTTTACTTTGCGCAGGAACGGCAACAGTACCTCTTGATTTTGCGGCTCAAACGGCTCGCCGCCGAGGAGTGACAGTCCGTCGATGTAGTCGGGGGAAAGACACTCAATAATATAGTCCTCGGTTTCCTTTGTGAAAGGCTTGCCGTATTCAAAGCTCCATGTTTCGGGGTTAAAACAGTTTTTGCAGTGGTGGGTACAGCCCGAAACGAACAGAGAAACTCTTACGCCCTCGCCGTTTGCGATGTCGTAATTCTTGATTTCACCGTAATTCATCAGAGGTGAAGCACCCTTTCCTTAATTTCCTGCGTTCTGCCCTGATTCCAGAACTGCGTGCCGATGTAGCCGCAGGTTCTTCTTGCAACGTTCATCTTGTCCTGGTCACGGTTGTGGCACTTCGGGCACTCCCAGAGGAGCTTTCCGTCCTCCTCAACAATTCCGATTTCGCCGTCGTAGCCACAAACCTGACAGTAATCGCTCTTTGTGTTCAGCTCGGCGTACATAATGTTGTCGTAGATGAACTTGATGACCTGTAAAACGGCAGGAATATTGTCCTGCATATTCGGAACTTCAACGTAGCTGATTGCGCCGCCGGGGGAGAGAGCCTGAAATTCCGACTCAAGCTTGAGCTTGTCAAATGCGTTAATATCCTCGGAAACGTGAACGTGATAGCTGTTTGTGATGTAGTTTCTGTCGGTAACGCCCTTGATTACGCCGAAACGCTTTTGCAAGCACTTTGAGAATTTGTAGGTTGTGCTTTCAAGCGGAGTACCGTAAATGCTGTAGTCGATGTTCTCTTCCTTTTTCCACTTTGCGCAGTAGTCGTTGAGCTTCTGCATAATCTCCAAGCCAAGCTCCTTGCCCTCTTTTTCGGTGAGCTTTTTGCCGTTGAGACTGTAAACGCATTCCCAAAGACCGGCATAGCCGAGTGAAAGCGTTGAGTAGCCGCCGTGGAGGAGCTTGTCGATTGTTTCACCCTTTTTAAGTCTTGCAAGTGCGCCGTACTGCCAGAGAATCGGAGCGGCGTCGGAGAGTGTGCCTGTCAGTCTTTCGTGACGACACTGCAAAGCGCGATGGCAAAGCTCCATACGCTCGTCAAAAATCTTCCAGAATTTATTCATATCTCTGTTTGCGCTTAATCCGATGTCAACAAGGTTGACCGTTACAACGCCCTGATTGAATCGACCATAATATTTAGGCTTGCCGTTTTCGTCAACATATGGTGTGAGGAAGCTGCGGCATCCCATACAGGTGTAGCAGTGACCTTCGCCGTTTTTGTCAATTTTATTCTGCAACATAACTTTCTCGGAAATGTAGTCGGGTACCATTCTCTTTGCGGTGCATTTAGCCGCAAGCTCGGTTAAGTACCAATACTTGCTGTCCTCGGTTACATTATCCTCTTCAAGAACGTAAATGAGCTTTGGAAATGCAGGAGTAATCCACACGCCGTCCTCGTTCTTAACGCCCTGATGACGCTGCTTGAGGGTTTCCTCAATGATAAGAGCAAGGTCCTGCTTTTCCTGTTCGTTTTTAGCCTCGTTAAGGTACATAAACACCGTTACAAACGGAGCCTGACCGTTGGTGGTAAGAAGTGTAACAACCTGATACTGAATAGTCTGAACGCCTCTGTTTACTTCCTTGCGAAGTCTTTTTTCAACAATTTCGTTGAGCTTTTCTTCGCTTACTTCACAGCCGAGCTCTTCAATCTCGGCAATAGTTTCCTTGCGGATTTTCTCCCTTGAAATCTGAACAAAGGGTGCAAGGTGAGCAAGGCTTATGCTCTGACCGCCGTACTGGTTGCTTGCAACCTGTGCTATAATCTGAGTAGCGATGTTGCAGGCTGTTGAAAAGCTGTGCGGCTTTTCAATGAGCGTATCGCTGATAACAGTTCCGTTCTGAAGCATATCCTCAAGATTTACGAGGTCGCAGTTGTGCATATGCTGTGCAAAGTAGTCGGCGTCGTGAAAGTGAATGAGACCCTGTTTGTCTGCCTCAACAATATCGGGAGGAAGCAACATTCTTCTTGTAAGGTCACGGCTTACCTCGCCTGCCATATAGTCACGCTGAACGCTGTTTACGGTAGGATTTTTGTTAGAGTTTTCCTGCTTTACTTCTTCGTTGTTGCACTCAATGAGCGAGAGGATTCTGTTATCGGTCGTGTTAGCCTTACGAACAAGAGAACGGTTGTAGCGGTATCTTACATAGCGGCGTGCAAGCTCAAACGCACCCTTAGCCATAAGCTGGTCTTCGACCATATCCTGAATTTCCTCTACGGAAACCGCTCTTTTCATTTTATTGCATTTATATTCAACGTATTCTGCGATGTCGATAATCTGCTCATCAGTCAGGAAACGTGTTTCGGACGAGTTGTTTGCCTTCTTTACGGCATTGACGATTTTCTCAATGTTAAAATCTTCTTCCGAGCCGTTTCGTTTAATAATTTTCATAATTTCCCTTCCTTTTCAATAGCTTTTTCACATTTTATAATTGCAGGACTAATTATACAATAAAAAATTTCAATATACTGTTGCACAAACAACAAAAATGTTTTATAATAACAATATATAGTGTAAGGATAAAAATTAACACACATTATGGAGTGGTTGTAATGAATGCTTTTTCTATTGATTCAAGGCTCACAAACACAGATTTAATCGGGTTAAAGGAGTGTTTTGCACCCACCGA
>CAMKNF010000111.1 GCA_946414115.1 uncultured Ruminococcus sp.
AATTGCCAATGACGTTTTTGCCGATTATTCAAGCTCTTCAACTACAGAAACTCCTTCTTCAAATCAGTTCTGGATAAGAAGCGACAGTCAGGTTTATATGTACGCATGGTCTGACAGCTCAAACGGCTATGTTTCTCCGATAAGCACAAAGACTGTAAACGGCTCAAAGTTCTATGTATTTAACGTAAACGATTTCAGTTCATACACATCGGGTTGCATTGTAAATAACAGCAATACAACTATAAATGATGGCACAAAGCTTTCGGGCAACCTTGCGGCTGCTTCAAGCTTTGCCGGAAAGATTATTAACACGGACGGATCTGCGTACACTTTCAGCACGACCAATCCTACAAATCTCGGCACTGTTACAAAATCCTTCAACGGCGGCGAACAGCTTGACCCGAACAAGACCTACCATATGGTAGTGTTCTATATGGAGCGAGGTGAGTCCGAGTCGAACTTCTCGGTAGGCTTCTCAATGACTCCTGCAAACAACGACCTTGTTGTCAACAAAACTCTTGACACAGGCGACACAATCAAGGAGATTGCCGACGACTTAAAGGCAAACGAGAGCTACAGCTATACAATTACCGATAATGATGGCGTTTCTGATGCGGGAAAAACATATGTTCACCACAGCGCAGACACTTCAACAAGCAGTGCAACGCTCGGTAACAACGGCTCGTTTGGCTTAAAGGACTCCGAGGGCGCAGAGTTTGAAAATACATTTAAGACCGGTTCTTCTATGACCGTTACAGAGTCAGAACCCTCTCCGCTTGAGTACGATACAAGCTGGGAGCTTATCAATGACAAAAACGGTCAGGTGATTACCGACAGCACAGATAAGAGCAACGACAGGACTGCATCTTTTAATCTTAAAGACCCCGATGACAAAAGCTCCTATGCTGCTCTTGAGCTTGAATATCTCAACTCGATAAAAACTGCACCGCTTTCATTCAAAAAATCGGCTGTTGACGAAGAGGGCAATCCATACGAGGTTGCACAGCAGTTCAGCTTTAAGATTGAGCTTGACCTTGACGGCAACGGCAGTAAATACGGCTGGAAAGCCTACCCCGTAAAATACACGAGCAAAGGCTCAACATACAATGCGTCAAACGATGGTATCTTTACCGTAAACGCATACGAAACAATTGAGCTTATCGGACTTCCTGTCGGCGCAAGCTACAGAATTACCGAGCAGACCGCCGTAGGCTTTAAGCCGTATAAGATTTCAATCAAGGGCGGAGCTGAACAGGACTTTAACGGTGTATATACCGGTCAGGTTGCGGGTTCAGGCAATAAGATTGAGGTAACAAATATGCTCAAGCCGATTAGCTCGAATATTACTGTTAAGAAAAACCTTGATAATTCGGCTTATACAGGCTCAAAGTTCAAGTACACTCTTTCGGGACTTCCGCAGATGACAACGTCATATACGGACAAAAGCGGTGATTATATAGACACGCTTTCAACCGAGGCAATCAACGAGAGCATTACCGCTTCACAAAACGGTGTGGCAAGCTTCAGTGCAATTCAGTACGAGGCAACAGGCTACTATCGCTTTAGAATTGACGAAGGCTATGCCAACGACCTCACAAATGAAGAAAAGAGTATCTACAACCTTGACGGCAGGGTATTCCTTGTTGAAGTCAGCGTTACGTCAGACGGCAGTGACTTTGTCGTAAACGAGCCGACCTACTATGTGATTGATGCCGAAACGGCAAAGAGCGACGATTTTAAAAACGGCAATAACTACAATGCTTATTTCACCAATAACTACAAGGTTAATAGTATTCCGTCCTTTGAGAATACAACGAATAAAGCAAAAATTACCGTAAACAAAAAGAATCAGGCTGACGAAAATGTTGACGATACAGTTTTTGCTCTTGTCAGAGTAACACAGGCTAACCTCTTTACTCACGATGAGCTTAAGCAGATTGCAACAAACGACAGTAACATTGAAGGCAGGGTTTTAAAGGGCACAACCGTAAACGGTACAGTTGTCTTTGATAATCTTGATGTATATAAAGCAGGAAAAGGCTGTTACGGAAAAAATAATGACGGCACATTAAGCTGGACAGCTTCCGACATCAGCTACATCACAGGTAAACAGGAAAAGCAGGTTTACTGCCTGTTTGAGTACAATCCTGCAAACGGCTACAACCCGACCTCGGTAGTAAATTACTACACCTTCCCGATTGACGGCAAGCTTGAGGTTACAGCAGGCTATGTTGACGGTGCTGTTACAATGCCTGAAGCAAGCGGAAGCGGAATGAATATGTTCCTGATTGTCGGTCTTGCACTTCTCGGCACAGGCGCATTTGCCGTTACGGGCTATATGCTCTACGACAGAAATCAGCGCAAAAAACGCAGAGCAAGATACAAAGCTCGCCACTAAATCAGCTTAACCTTTTGGTTATCATAAATTACATATATTTATATTTATATTTAAAAGGAGAATGACAAATGAAAACAACAAAGAAAATTTTTGCGGCTTTCCTCGCTGTAATGATGATCGCTCTTATGATTCCGTTCACAGCAAGCGCAGCAGCACCCAACGGTCCTTACACTGCAACTTATGTATGCGCACCTAACGCATCAACAGAAAAGGACAAAGTCGGCGACTACGACTTCAGCTTCTTCAAGATTGCTGACCTTAACAAGACGACAGGTGAATACACTGTTATCAGCACATTAAGCACAAACGCAGCTCTTGTTAATGCAGTAAATGCCGCTGCATCAACAGATAGATCAATGAACATCATTTCTGCTTGTGATACAGTCTACAGCACAACTCCCGCAAAATTTGGTGATGCTGCAGCAACTCTTTCTTTCACAAGCGCAGATACAACCGGTAAGAATGTTACACTTAACGACGCAGGTATCTACTACATCTACTGCACAAAGAAGCCTGCAAAGGTTACTAATGTTACAAACTCTTTAGTAGCACTTCCCTACTATTCAAACAACAGCTGGGTTACAACTACAGACCAGACCACAGTAAACCTTGCTTCAAAGGTTTCAACAAGCCCTGTTCAGGTTACAAAGACTGCTGACAAGACAAATGTAGGTGACAACGACAAGACAGTTACATACACACTTACTGCTTCAACAGCAGGTTCTTTAGAAAACAAGCTTACAACTTATGCAATCACAGATACAATGGATGACGCTCTTACTCTCAATGAGTCTTCTGTAGTGGTTAAGCTTAACACAACAACTCTTACAAAGGGTACTGACTACACAGTTGTAAAGGATTACCCTTATCAGGACGAAAATAAAGCTGATAAAACAGCTACATTTGCAATTGTATTCACAAGCACAATGCTTAACAGCGATGCTTTCTACGATGTAGGAACAGCCGATGCAGCTAAAACAGTTACAGTAACTTACACAGCCGACCTCAACGAAAACGCTGCTTCAAAGTTTGCAACAGCTCTTCCCAACACTGACGGTCTTTACTATGGTAACAATTCCGGTATGAACTACGAGCCCGGTCAGACTGTAAACGTATTTACATACGGAGTAAACGTTGCAAAGGTTGACGGTAACACAAATTCTCCTCTCGGCGGAGCAGTATTTACAGTTTATACTGATGCAGCTGCAACAAACGAACTTAAGGTTGGCGGCAAGAAGGTAATTGCTACAACAGATGATACTACAGGTATGGCTAACTTCGTTCTTGAGGGCAGCACAAAGGCATTTGCATTTGACGCTGATTTAACTTACTATGTAAAGGAAACAGCTGCTCCCGCAGGCTACAATATCAATGACACAATATTCACTGTAAACATTGATACAACAAAGGGTGTAACACAGGTTAACGGTGCTGCAATTCCTAACTACAAGCCTGTAGTTCCCGAGACCGGTGGTATGGGCACAATGATGTTCACAATCGGCGGTGCAGCACTCATCGCTTGCGCAGGCGTTCTCTTCCTTATCGTAAGAAAGAAAAAATCTGCAAAATAAGTTTTGAGTTATCACTTTAACCACTTGCAAAATATATGTAATTCAGGCGGACGTTTTTATGCGTCCGCCTTTTGTTTGTCGAAAAGTATAAATCTAAAATTGTAACAGGAAGATTTCCTAATGTTAATAACTAAGGGAAAGCAGACAATCTTTGCGGTCTAATTTACGCAATACTGCGTTGTGATCTTGTGAACAAGATTTTTGGCAACTGCAATGTTGATGAAATCACATATCAGCAGATATAAAAGCAATTTTAAAGGCAATAAACCCCAAAACGCCCTATCATTCTTTTAAAGAAATAGAATAACCGCATCGGAAAAGCTCTGAAAACGGCTTTCCAATGCGGTTTATTTGTGTTGCATTTTGAGAAAAATGTCAGTTTTGATGCGAGAAATTTACTTCTAAAAAAGAAGAACGCCCCGAACGCAATCTGCGTGTCGAGGCACTCGACTGGAGCTGATAACGGGATTCGAACCCGTGACCTCGTCCTTACCAAACGGTTTTTTTACTTTTAGTGGGATTTTGTAATCTTTAATAAATGGCTTTCTAATGCGGTTTTTGAGCAATCAAGTTTTGCGTTTCAAAGTGAACACTTGCTGTTTATTGTAGAAATAAACGGCAAATAAACGGCAACTTTATTTTGTCTGATATGGGGTATTCGTGAGCTTGTGAAAGGCGTGCTTGCGTTGCCGCTGATACTGATTTTTTTATAACAGGGGGATAGGATAATATACATACGCTCTGTTTGCGCTTTAAGGGGGCATAGCAGGAAGAAACACACAAGGCATATACTTTCATTACTTCCGCAGATTGAACGCAAATACAAAGCACAGGGCGCAGTAAAGGCAATAGAAACGTGCTTGCGGTATGCAATGCAGTATTTTAGTATTTTTTAGTATTGCACAACTGAAACAAGGCTTTTTGTGAATACGCCGTTCATTATCGGCAGGCAATTAACAGAAACACAGCATTTTTGTTAATTCAAGCTATAAGCAAGTTACAAGCAAGTTAAATTTATAAGCGGTGTTTATTTCTCAACTTTCAAAACAACGCCTTATTTCGCTTGTATGGCGTTTTATTCCGTAAATGTGAAATTTACACTACTGAACAATAAAAACGCTACAGAGGGCATTTCTCGGCTTGTATGGGGCGTTTATGCTTTATTCTGATATGTGCAGCGGAATATATAAGCCGTGCATTGCCGCTGAACCGTTCCATATTCAGCAGGGCAAAGAAAAAGCAAGCCTATATTTCAAGACTTGCCGATAATTATTTATTCCGTTGTGCTTGCCTTGTCACGCTCCATTGCTTCATCAATGGCACGATTTACAAAGCCGTTTATGCTTTCACCTCGGTTTTCTGCGTGAGCCTTTATTATATCCTTACGACCTTTTTTTACTTGTAGAGCTATACGGTCATAAGCCTTTGCATTATATTTGTTTTTCGCCCTTGTCTGCGGCGTTCCCTTTGTTTCTTCCATTATATCACCGCCTTATATTCCGAAAGCGGTATGCTGTCAACATAACAGCTGTCGGGGCAAAGGTCAACCTTGTTATCCCAAACAACATTACTGTCAACATTCGGGTCAATATCCCACGCTACATCGTGGCAATCGTCCACATATACACGCTTGAAGTTTTCATAATCTCTGAATGGGATAAAAACTCCGCCCTTTGCAAGCGTTGATTTCATATCAAGCACACGTTTCTCGCCGTTTTCATAGGTCAGAAGAAGTGTAAAATCAGCCTGCGGAGCAACGGCAACAAGCTTTTTTCTGCCGCCTGCAAAGTATTCCGCCATAGGACGGTCAAAGCCTTTTGAAAGATAATATTCAACTGTATTCGGCATAATATTCCCCCTTACTTTAAAGGCTCTATAGCAAATAATTCCTGCTGGTCAGCGGCAAGCTCCCAATTTTCTTTTAATTCCTCTTGGTGGAAAGCCGCCCACCCTAAAAGCATTTTAAGCTGTTTGTTCGGCATTGTACCCTCTAATACTTCAATATCGTTTATTGATACAATTACTTCGTTGTCACCGTACTTTGCGTGAAAGTGCGGCGGCATATGGTCACGCCAATTTATATAGATT
This sequence comes from uncultured Ruminococcus sp., assembly GCA_946414115.1. Lineage (GTDB taxonomy): Bacteria > Bacillota > Clostridia > Oscillospirales > Acutalibacteraceae > Ruminococcoides. The sequence goes on from CAMKNF010000111.1 coordinate 6,058, forward strand.
TTTATTCCTCTGAACATACATATTGTCGGCATAAATATAATACCCTCTTTCTTTAAGTATATTATAACACATTTATTATACGTATGCAAGTATAAAAATATACAAATATACGTGTGCAAGTTTGTTTATTATGCCTATTGAAATATACGTACACACGTATTATAATATAAGTACAGAGTTAAGGAAAGGGGCGTTACAGATGAAACTCACACAGCACAGCAAGGTTATGACAATAGCAAACAGGCTTGTTAAGCAGGGTTACAACAGAGCTAATGCAATGGTGAAAGCGTGGGTGCTTGTCAAGCTCCCGAACATCTGTACAAAGGTTGCAGGCGTGACCTACGGCAAACGTCAGCAGGCTATTGAACACCTTACACACTATCGCCCTGAAAACATCAGAATCAGTCTTTACCGGGATAAGGCAAACGCATATGACCGCAACGCAGTTGCAGTTATAGCAACCGTAAAGGGCAAAGGCTCGTACACAATGGGTTATCTTCC
>CAMKNF010000112.1 GCA_946414115.1 uncultured Ruminococcus sp.
CTGAAATTAAAGATCAGGTATTTTACAATTGCAGCAGTTTAGAAACAATTGAAATACCCTCAACAGTTGAGTCTATTGGTTCATTTGCTTTTTCTGACTGTTCATCTCTGAAGGCTCTTACTATTCCGAAAGCAACAACTTCAATTGCTTCAAACGCATTCAGAAATTGCCCTAATCTCACACTTTATGTTTATAAAGATTCGTACGCACAGCAGTATGCTGAAGAAAATAACATCAATTTTGAGATTATTCCCGAATATGAAATCGGTGATGTAGATTTGAACGGAATTGTCAATGTAAGCGATGCTACACTTGTTCAGTATTACGCTTCATCAATTAAGGAACTCTCCGATTATCAGCTTTCACTTGCCGACGTAAACGGAGATGGTGTAGTTAATGTACTTGACGCAACGCAGATTCAGCGTATTCTTGTTGGATTTGCATAATTGATTTTAAGAATTTGTTTTGGGGAACGATATTTGTCGTTCCCTAAAATATTATTTGGAGGTACGATGAAATATCTTATAGCTGACCTTGTAACTGAGATGGAACCCAAATATGATCATTTTCGAAACCTTGCAAAGCCTTTTGAATACTGCGGCGACAGAAACACAGATATTTCTTTGTCTGTTTCAGATGAGCATATCAACTCCTTAATTAAGAGAATGGTACCGAGCACAACTATAGGAGCCGCAGAGGAATTTGCTTATGCAGGAATATTTTGCAAAAGCATAATTAAATACAATGCAATGCTGATTCATTCATCTGCGATTAAATATAACGGCAAGGCTTATTTGTTTTCGGCAGATTCGGGAGTGGGTAAGTCCACACATACTTCCCTTTGGCGAAAAGCATTTGGAAATGATGTAAAAATGATTAATGATGATAAGCCTGTCGTTCGAATTATAGACGGAAAAGCAGTCGCGTACGGAACACCATTTGACGGCGGAAGCGGAATAGCAAATAATATTTCAGCTCCGCTCGGCGCAGTTGTGTTCATCGAAAGAGGAGAGAACAACTCAATCAGAAAAGCTGAAACGCCTGAAATAATAAAAAGGCTTTATTTTTCCACAGCTCATTTTGTCAGCAGAGATACGGCTGATAAAATGCTGAATAATTTTGAGTGCTTGCTTTCTTGCACAGAATTTTATATTCTGACGTGTAATATGAATATTTCAGCCGCATATACGGCACGAGATGCAATAGTAAAATAGATACGATAAAAGTAAAAAGCAAAGGTAGAATAATCTGCCTTTGCTTTTATGTTTATTCTTATTTAGTTTTATCTACGAAAACAAAACGGACCAATAAGTGTGAGGTTTTCCGTCAGAAGATTCGCTGGCATCAACATGCTTATAACCAACACCTATATATCTGTATTTCTTTTCTAAAATTGCGGCTTTATGTCCAGGAGAATTCATCCATGCATTAGTAACACTTGAAGGAGTTCCATAGCCTGACGCAATATTTTCACAATAGAAAAAATCGCACAAATTGAATTCTTCGAAAATGGTATCATAATAACTGCCGTCTGGTCGAGTGTGAGAATATTTTTCAACTAATTCTTCCGCACGTTTTTGAGCGGCAAGAGCTAATTTTCCGTCATACTTAAATCTAACAAGATTATTTTCATCTCTAACATCATTGAATAATTTTAAAATTGATTTTTTAAATGTTTTAATATCTTCAGTAGAAGCAGTATCTAAATTAAGTTCTGAAATAACATCTTCTTCTGTTTGAGGAATGCCGGTTTTTACAAATTTGTTATTACTTAAAGCAGGAAAAGTATCAATTTTTGATACCAAGAATTTTTTTATTATTGTTGCATCTATAATATTTATTTTCCCGTCGCCAGATACATCCATAACATTAATTTCATTAGGCATAATATTATCATAGAATCCACAGCATAACGTACGCTGAATATATGTGGAATCGATAACTGTAATTACCCCATCTCTGTCACTGTCTCCGCAAATATACTCAAAAGGAGTTTCTGATGCACTTACAGGTATGCAAGAAATAATACTTAGTGATAATAAAATAGAAATAATTTTCTTTGTGATTTTCATAAATCTAAGGCTACAGTGTGTAGCCAACCCTTCCTCTCTTTTTATTGTAAATATATCACAAAATGTATAAAATAGCAAGAGTGAAAAATATAATATGATATAATAAAGCCAAAGAAAGCTGTTTTCAAATTATGCCATACTATAATACAGATTGTATGATTGTGTTTCTTGAACTTCTGTCTAAATTATATACTCACGATATGGTGATTTTGGTATGTGACGGTGCTGCTTATCACAAAGCAAACCCTTTGATTGTTATTGAAACATTCGTATCACTTTTATCCCTCCCTATACTCCCCATTGAACCAATATGGAAGGAGATTAGTATAAAAAGCAAAGATAGAATAATCTGCCTTTGCTTTTTTATTTCCAAATTTTATATATAGTAGTTAGTAAACTTTTTTGTTGAATATTGAAAAATCTTCACTGATATAGTAAAATAATATATAAATACAAGCATAAACTTATAAATATTATTTAAATAGTAAATAAAGGGAGAGTGAATATGAACTATATAGCTCATAAACGAAGCGAAACTGATAAAAAAGAACAGCTTTTGCTTGAACATTTGAAAAATGTTTCACAATTGTCTGAAACATTTGCTGAGTGTCTAAATCTTTCGGATTATGCTGGAATTATTGGAATGTTACACGATATCGGTAAATACAGCAATCGTTTTCAACAGAGAATTAACGGTGCAGAAATTAGCGTTGATCATTCAACTTGCGGTACACAGGAAGCTTTTAAAAAGCGACTATCTATAGCGGCATTTTGCATTGCCGGACACCATGGCGGAATACCTGATATTGGCGGCAGAGCTGATACTGAAAATGATTCTACTCTGCAAGGTAGATTAAAAAAGAATACAGAAGATTTTTCAGCTTGGGTTAATGAAGTAGATAGCAGTAAATTCAAACCAATAAGTGAGCCTTTCACAAATGACAGAATTCCTTATAATTTTATTCTGCGTTTTTTATTTTCGTGTCTTGTTGATGCTGATTATCTTGACACCGAAAATTTTATGTCTAACGGTGCTGTTTCAAGAGATAGTGGTGATGAACTTCCATTTCTTTTATCCTTACTGAACAATCATATTGAAAAGTGGCAGAATCCAAGCGGTAAACTAAATATTTTAAGGACAAATATGCTCAATGAATGTATAGAAGTTGGTCGAAAAAGCTCTGATAAACTTTTCACTCTGACAGTACCAACAGGTGGCGGAAAGACTATTTCTTCAATGGCATTTGCGCTTAATTATGCGGTAAAACATAGGAAAAAGAGAATTATTTATGTTATTCCATATACAAGCATAATTGAGCAGAATGCAGATGTTTTCAGAAAAATTTTCGGTTTAAAAAATGTTCTTGAAAATCATTCAAATGTAGATTTCAAGGAGATTGACGATGAAACAAAAACACAGATGATGCTTGCCGCAGAAAACTGGGATTCTCCGATTATAGTAACAACGGCAGTTCAGTTCTTTGAATCAATGTTTTCAAATAAACCTTCTAAATGCAGGAAAATCCATAATATTGCTGATAGTGTTGTTATTTTTGACGAGGCGCAGATGCTGCCTCTTGATTATATTTTGCCTTGTGCAACAGTAATAAGACAGCTTGCGGAAAACTACAATTCTGCTGTCGTACTATGTACTGCAACACAGCCAAATTTTCAGTCAATTCTTAATCTTACTGATAAGAGCAATAAACTGCAATTAACGGAAATATGTAAATCTGCTGAAAATCTGACAGATGATTTCAGGCGTGTTAATTTTAAATATGAAGGGAAGCTCGAAGATGATGAAATAGCCTTGGAAATAAAACAATGCAATCAGGTTCTTTGCATTGTAAATAAGAAAGCACACGCTCAAAAAATCTATTCTATGCTTGGCGAGTCAGATGAGAATTTCCATTTGTCAACATATATGTATCCTGCACACCGTCAAAAGGTTCTTAAAAAGATAAAACAACGACTTGATGAAAACAAGCCTTGCAGAGTTATTTCAACAAGCCTTATTGAGGCAGGTGTTGACATAGATTTTCCGACAGTTTACAGGGCAATTTCGGGCATAGATTCAATTTTACAGGCAGGCGGAAGATGCAACAGAGAGAACAAAAGGAATTCATCTGAATGTATAGTGCACATTTTCAACACTGATGAGGTTTTGTCCTATCAGCAGACAAACACCGATGCGGCTATGGAGGTTATCAAAAAGTACGGTGATAAAATTTATTTGCCCGATGCAATCAAAATGTATTTTGACAATCTGTACTATTATCGTGATATTGACAAAACGCATAAGGTGTTTGATAAAAAGGGCATTATAAATGGTCTTACGAATCTGGAATTTGAATCTGTAGCTCAAAAATTTAAAATAATAGAGAACGATACCAAATCACTTTATATTTGTACAGAAGAAAATAAAAAGGAATTTGATGATTTAAGGCACGGCAATTACTCGAAAGAGCTTTTCAGAAATCTGCAACAGTATGTTGTGAATCTGTACGAGAGAGATTTTAAGAAGCTTGATGAAGCGTGTTGTATTGAATACATTGACAGTTACTTTTATATTTTGTCAGACAGTAATTATTACAGCGATAAAACAGGAATTACTTTTCCTGACGATAACACGTTAAAGTGCATTTTTTCATAAAAAGGAAAGCAGGGCTGAAATCGCCCTGCCGCCTTTGAAAATATTAAACTGCTAATATTTCAATCCACTGTTTTCACAGACAAAAAAATTATATCACATATATTATTTAAAATCAAATATTAAATTTAACGTGAAACGAATAATATAAAACTACTAATGAAAAATAATATTGACAAATTAATAATATATGGTATAATATAACTAACAAAATGAATGAAAGGAGTGATAGAATGAGCATTAAAGTTGAAGTATGGGGCGACTATGCCTGCTTTTCAAGGCCCGAATTGAAGATCGAACGTTTCACTTACGATTGCATAACTCCGTCTGCCGCAAGAGGTATACTTGAAGCGGTATTCTGGCATCCGGGTTTGGTGTGGATTATTGATAAAATCTACATATTAAGCCCGATTGAGTTTACAAACATAAGGCGAAATGAAGTAAAGTCAAAGTTGTTTTCTTCCAAAGCGAAAACTGCAATGAGCGGAAAGAATATTGACCTTTTTATTGATACAACTTCGGATATTCAGCAAAGAGCGGCAACTGTACTTAAAAATGTTCATTACGTTATTGAAGCACACTTTGATATGACCGACAAGGCAAATCAAAGTGACAATCCGGGAAAATTTCAGGAAATGATGAAACGTCGCTTAGACAAGGGACAGTGCTATCACTATCCCTATTTGGGATGCAGAGAATTTCCTGCAAAATTCCGACGATGGGAATTTGATACTGTGCCAACCGTTGATATTTCATCAGACCTCGGACTTATGCTTTATGATATGGACTATTCAGACAAAAATAATATTACACCGATGTATTTCAGAGCTAAAATACAAAACGGTGTGCTTGACCTTACGGATTGCGAGGTGTTGAAATAATGGTTTTACAATCCCTTGTAAATCTGTATGAGGTTCTTGCTGATAAGGATAAGGTAGACAAGCAAGGTTGGGCAAAGTCAAAAGCGTCATACGGCTTGGTTATTGACGAAAACGGAGTGCTGACAAACGTAATCTCGCTAAAAACAACCGATAAAAGCGGCAAAAAGGAGATAGCGTCACAAATCAGTTTGCCAATGCCGGTAAAAAGAGCGGTGAATATATCTGCAAATTTTCTGTACGACACAGCGTCATATTTATTCGGCAATGACCGAAAGGGTAAGCCTGAACGAAATAAGCAGTGCTTTGAGGAGTCAAAGCGGCTTCATCAAAAGCTTCTTGCAAAGGATGATTCTTCTGCCGCAAAAGCAATAGTGCTTTATTATGAAAATATAGATATTGATAATATAGAAAGATATCTTCAAGAGATTGGCTGTAATGAAAATGTCATAACAGATATTTTTAAAAATGGCGCAAATCTTGTATTTATGCCGTTAGGAAAACTTGCAACCGATTACAATGATATGTGCGATTGTTGGAACAATCATTATAGCAATAGCGAATCAGAAAGTGAAATCTGCCTTGTTACAGGCAAGAAGTTACCTGTATCAAGACTTCATCCTGTTATTAAAGGTGTAAGAGGCGGACAGTCGATGGGAACTTCTCTTATTTCTTTTAATGCACCGGCATTTGAATCTTTTGAGAAATCTCAAGGATATAACTCACCCGTCAGCGAATATGCAGCTTTTGCTTACACAACTGCACTTAATTACCTGCTGTCAGAAAGTGAATATGTAAACTTTTTCGGTGACACCACCGTAGTTTGCTGGACGGAAGACGATAACGAAGGC
>CAMKNF010000113.1 GCA_946414115.1 uncultured Ruminococcus sp.
CGGCGACCACCGAGATCTACACTTTTCCCTACACGACGCTCTTCCGATCTCGGGAATAAGCTTCATATGCGCAATTTTATTACGCTGTTTCTGATTTGTCGGCATAAACGAACGTGGCCACGTGGGCGTGTACTTAATAAACGGACGTGTAAACGGAATTTTCGTTTCATTTGAATAGCCGATTGCGTGGGCAATTCCCGAGTCGGGAACGCCTGCAACAACATCGGGCGTTACAGTATCTCTTTTTGCAAGCAGACGACCGCATTCATAGCGCATCTGCTCAACGTTTACCCCCTCATAGCAGGAGGTCGGATAGCCGTAGTAAACCCAGAGGAAGGAGCAGATTTTCATTTCCTTGCCGGCAGGGCTAACGGTTTCAACACCCTCGGGAGTCATAAAGACAATCTCGGCAGGTCCGAGTTCCTTGCAGTCCTCATAGCCTAAATTCAGATAAGCAAAGCTTTCAAACGAAGCGCAGTATGCTCCGTCCTTTTTTCCTATAATAACGGGAGTACGACCGAGCCTGTCACGTGCGGCATAAATCCCCTTTGAAGTGAGCAGAATAATCGTCATTGAACCGTCGATTTTCTCCTGTGCAAACTTAAGTCCCTCAACGATTGATGACTTCTGATTGATAAGTGCGGCTGTGATTTCGGTTGGATTGATTGTACCTCCGCTCATCTCCAGAAAATGAGTGTTGCCGTTGTTGTAACACTCGTTTATAAGCTCGTCGGAGTTGTTGATTTTTCCGACGGTTGTAATTGCAAAGCTTCCAAGGTGAGAATGAACAAGAAGCGGCTGCGGCTCAAAATCGGAAATACAGCCTATTCCGAGGTTGCCCTCAAGCTCCTCAACGTCACGCTCAAACTTTGTTCGAAACGGAGAATTCTGTATGTTGTGAATTGCACGGGAAAATCCGTTTTCTCCGTGAACAGCCATACCTCCTCGCCTTGTTCCGAGATGTGAATGATAGTCAGTGCCGTAAAATAAATCCAGAACACACGATTCCTTTGACGCTACTGCAAAAAATCCACCCATAATTTGGTACTCCTTTGTATATCTAAAATTAGTATTATAAAACAGTCTGCAACTATTTTAATATATTCGGCAGATTTAGTCAATTACTTTAGACTGAAAACATCATTCGGCAAAAAATGACAGATTAGTTTACGGTTAATTTTACGGTTGTTTATTTCGCAAAATCTTGACATTAAACTACAAATTATGATATACTTCTTGCTAATAAATTTTGACACTGAATTTTAATATTGAAGTGAATAATTATGATAAAAACAATCGGTTTTATATTCTTAGGCTATCTCTCGGGCAGTGTATTGTATGCCCGAATTTTTGCCACATTATTTAAAAAAGATAATATGATTGAAAACAGCAAGGACAAAAACCCCGGTACAGCCAACGCATTTATGTACGGCGGCTTCTGGTGCGGCTTGCTTACGCTTATCTTCGACCTTGCAAAGGGATTTTTACCTGTTTCATTTTATTTTCATCAGGCAGGGACAAGGTTTCCCGACGTTATTTCTTCGGCACTGATAATTGCCGCTCCCGTAATCGGTCACGCCTTTCCCGTATTTTTTAAATTCAGAGGCGGTAAGGGAATTGCCGTAAGCTTTGGCTGTCTGCTCGGTCTTTTGCCACTCTGGCAGCCGCTGATTATTCTTGCATTTTTCTTCATTCTCTTTTCTGTAGTTCTGCGGATTTCTCCGCATTTTTACCGCACATTCGTTTCGTACATAAGCGCTCTTGTCTGTATGTTCTTTTTAGTAAAAGAGCCGGTAATCTGTATCGGATTTTCACTGATTGCGGCTGTTGTCATTATAAAGCTGATTTTCAGTAAAGAGAAAAGAGAAAAACCGGAGGTCAGTTTGTTGTGGAAGCGTTAATTCTTTCCTGCGGTACGGGCGGAGGTCACAATTCGGCAGGAAAAGCGGTTGCGGAAGAACTCAAGCGCCGCAATCACAACGCCGTTATGCTCAATCCGTATAACCTTCGCAGTAAAAAGCTTGCAGGTAAAATCAACAACGTCTATATTGCTCTGGCGCAGAAAGCACCTCGGTTTTTCGGTGCAGTTTACGGTGCAGGTCAGCTTTACAGAAAACTGCCGTTTCGCTCTCCCGTTTACTTTATTAATCGCCTTATGGTTCCAACTCTGGGTAAATATCTGGCTGAAAATCATTTTGACATAATCATAATGACTCACCTGTTCCCTGCTGAAATCATTACAAATATGAGAAACAGCGGAATTGCTGTTCCGAAAACAATGTTTATAGGCACGGACTATACCTGCATTCCGTTTACAGAGGAAACCGACTGCGACGTGTATGTTATTCCCTCAGCGGAGCTTTCCGACGACTACACAAAAAAGGGGATTTCAAAGGAAAAGCTGTACCCTCTCGGTATTCCCGTACTCGGCAGATTTTCGGAAAGTGAAAATCGAGATGAAGTGCGTCAAAAGCTCGGACTTGATTTAAACAAAAAATATATCCTTGTAAGCGGCGGAAGTATGGGCGGCGGACAAATCAAGAAAGCTATTAAAACGCTCTCGTCAGTTATTGCCGATAGTGAAAACACAGAGCTGATTACCATCTGCGGCAACAACAAAAAGCTTTTTGACAAGCTGAAAAATGCCGATTATCCGAAAGTAACAGTCCTCGGATTTACCGAAAATATGGCTGAATATATGAAGGGCGCAGACCTTTTTGTCACAAAGCCGGGAGGACTTTCTTCAACCGAGGCCGCTGTCAGCAAAGTGCCGATACTGCATACTGCGGCAATTCCGGGGTGCGAAACACGCAACGCCGAATTTTTCAGCAAAAACGGTATGAGCAGGCTATGCAAGGCTTCAAAAAGAGAATTATCCGATGCGATAAAGATTATTAATGATGAAAAAGCCTGCCTTGATATGACGGAAAATCAGCGCAGGAAAATCAACTCAAATGCCGCTTCGGATATTTGTGATTTGGCTGAAAGGCTGACTAAATGCGAAAATTGATTTATATAGTATAAAATAAACGGGGCTGAAACAGTCCCGTTTTACTTTTTTACCTTTTCTTAATCGGGTGGCGCACTACCGTTTTCAGCTTTTCGGGCGCTACACGTCTTGCGTCGCTCAGATAAATTTCGTGATGGAAACGTGTGTCGGTTATGTCAATTTCCTTTACGCCGTCCTACCACCAGAATCCCTCAAGCGGCGGAACGACATAGTCAAAATAGCCGTCAATCCGATAATCGCCCTTTTTGCTCATCTTGATTGTATTAGTTACAATTCTTTTGAAATCTGACAAACGCATTCTGTATGTGCGGTGTGGGGGAACATATCGACAGGCCGGATTTTGCGTATCTTATAGTCGCTGTTCTTTGTAACATAGTCCAAATCCCTTGCAAGCGTTTCGGGATTGCAGGAAACATAGACTACCGTTTTCGGTGACATTTTTATGAGTGAATCGAGGAATTTTGTGTCACTGCCTGCCCTCGGCGGATCCATAAACACAACGTCGGGCTTTTCGTCCTCGTCCGACGCCTCATACATAAACTCGCCTGCGTCACCCTTATAAAAGCGGATATTCTTGAGATTATTTGCCCTTGCGTTTACAATTGCATCTCTGACCGCGTCGCCGTTAAGCTCAACGCCGATTACTCTGCCTGCGCCCCTCTTGGCGGCTACAATTCCTATTGTGCCGATTCCGCAGTAGGTATCAAGCACGGTTTCGTTGCCCTTCAGGTCGGCATACTCCATAGCCGTATTGTAAAGCACCTCGGTCTGAAAAGGGTTAATCTGATAAAAGCTTTTCGGTGAAATCCTGAACCGACAGCCGCATAGAATATCCTCAATATATCCCTTACCGTACAGCACCTTCTGATTTTCGCCGAGAACAAGGTTTGTGTTGTAGTTATTGACATTCTGAACAATTGTCGTTATCTCGGGAAACTGCTTTAAAATTGCCTTTACAAAGTTGTTTTTTGACGGAAAAACAGGCGTTCCCGTAACAAGCACAAGCATAATCTGATTTGTCGCAAAGCCTCTTTTCACAAGGATATGACGTAAAAAGCCCTTGCCTGTGTCCTCGTTGTAGGTTGTCATTTTAAATGACGGCATAAGCTTGCGCACAGCAACGATAATTTTATCGGCAACAACGTCCTCGGTCTGACAAGAATCAATGCCGACAACGTGGTGTGTCCCCGACTGGTAAACACCCGAAATGATTTTGCCGCTTTTGTTTGTATAAAAAGCCGCCTGAACCTTGTTGCGGTAGTGGTAGGGGTTTTCCATTCCGATTATCGACTCGACCTTGCAGAATTTTTTGAGCAGTCGCTCAACCTTGTTCTGCTTGAATTTCAGTTGTTCGGGATATGAAAGATTCTGCAACTGACAGCCGCCGCATTTTTTGTATACGGGGCAACTGCCCCTGTTTATATTTTCTTTACTGCTCATAACAAACCTCTGTAATTTTTCATAATCTATTGTTATTTTATCATCAATAAATTCAGTTATCAACAAAATACAATAAAAAAGTATAACCGAACGACAAAATTTAAAATTATTTATTCAACATAATTGACAATTTATGTAAAATATACTAAAATTTATGTAGTTATATTACTTTTGATAAAGTAGTGTAATATCAAAGAAATATTGAGGAGGAAAAATATGTATTGTCCAAAATGCAACTCAGAAAATCCCGAAGGAGTAAAATTCTGCGTAAACTGCGGAAATCAGCTTGACAACGGTGTTTCAAAGGATAACGCCTATCAGAACTACAATCAGAATTACAATCAGGCTCAGCCTTATCAGCAGCCGAATTACGTTCAGCCGCCTGCCGCAAGCACAGAAGATGAGCATATGACTGTCGGAGGCTGGATAGGAGTGTTCTGTATCAACCTTATCCCATGCGTGGGAAGCCTTGTTTATATTATAATGATGTTTGTATGGGCGTTCGGAAGCACACCTAAAAAGTCACTCAAGACCTTTGCAAAAGCTCAGCTTCTTATGATGGCTATTGCTATTGTGCTTGTTATTATCTTATTCATAATTATCTTTGCGGTAGTTTCTTCTTCAACTCACAACGCTTACTCATATTACAGCTATTACTGATAAATCATTTTTACTTAAATTATATTTTAACACCAAAACGCCCCGTACAGCTATTGCCGTACGGGGTGCTTTGGTTTATGTGAATTAAAAAGGATAGGTTATCTAATAGAGTAAACTTATATTACTCAACATCCTGCATTGCATCGTAACCTGTTTCGCCTGTTCTTACCTTTACAACGTCTTCAACATCGTAAATGAAGATTTTACCGTCGCCGATATGACCTGTGTAGAGAGCCTTAACAGCCGCATCTACTACTGCCTTTACGGGAACCTTGCAGACTACGATTTCAACCTTCATCTTAGGCAGGAGGTTACTTTCAACAGCAACACCTCTGTAGTACTCTGCTTTACCCTTCTGGGCGCCGCAACCGAGAACCTGTGAAACTGTCATACCTGTAATGCCGAGCTTATCCATTTCTTCCTTGAGAGCTTCAAGCTTGGACTGCTTAAGGAGAATGTCAATCTTTGTAATCTTAACGCCGTCGGAAGCAACGTCATACTTGCCTGCGAGCTGTACCGGAACAGCCTGTGTAACGGGTACATTGCCTTCAACATCAAATGTTTCGTCAAGCGAAGCTGTACCAACGCCGATGGGCATAAAGTCTGCGTATGCGCTGATAAGACCATGCTCTGTAATGTCGAGACCCTTCATTTCCTCGTCCTTTGTAACACGAAGACCGATTGTCTTTTTAAGAACAAAGAATACGATTGACATACAAACTACTGTCCAGCCGATGATTGCTACTACGCCGAGAGCCTGAATTCCGAGCTGGTTGAAGCCGCCGCCGTAGAAAAGACCTGTTACGCCGTCCTGACCTTTACCTGTTGCGAAAAGTCCGACTGCAAGACCGCCCCAGATACCGTTTACGCCGTGAACGCCGAATGCACCAACGGGGTCATCTATCTTGAGTTTAATATCAACAAATTCAACTGCAACGACGATGAGGATACCTGAAACAAGGCCGATGATTGCAGCGCCGAGTGCGTCAACGTCTGCACAGCCTGCGGTTACACCTACAAGACCTGCGAGTGAGCCGTTAAGGCACATTGAAACATCAGGCTTGCCGTTCTTAATCCATGTGAAAATCATTGTTGTAACTGTTGCAACTGCGGGAGCAACTGTTGTTGTAAGGAAAATCTGTCCGAGGAAAGCACCGTCGCCTGCGGCAGCGCCGTTAAAGCCGTACCAACCGAACCAGAGAATGAATACGCCGAGAGCACCGAGTGTGATGCTGTGACCGGGAGATCGGAAGAGCGTCGTGTAGGGAAAGAGTGTAGATCTCGGTG